>CAYHCW010000222.1:0-5587 GCA_964355025.1 uncultured Gemmatimonas sp.
GGGGGGGGGGGGGGGGGAGGGGGGTGGGGGGGCACTGGGGGGGGGGTGCGGTTTTTCTGGGTGGGGGGGGGGGGGGGTCGCGTGTGGGGGGGGGGGGGGGGGGGGGGGGTTTGGGGGGGGGGGGAGGGGGGGGGTGGGGGGTGAGGGGTGGGGAGTGCCCCGTGACCGCCCCCTCTCCCCTCCCCCCATCCTCCACTCGTCCCCCCTCCTAAACCCCCGCACCCCGCACCCAACCCCATGATAGTTTGAAGCGTGTTCAACTTCACCATTCACGCCACCACCGGCCGCGCGCGCGCAGCGACGTTTCACACTCCTCGCGGGGCGGTCGAGACTCCCGTCTTCATGCCCGTCGGCACGCTCGCCACGGTGAAATCGCTGGACCCCGACGAGCTGCTGGGCATGCACGCGCAGATGGTCCTCGCCAACGCCTACCACCTGCACCTGCGGCCCGGCGACGAACTCGTGCGGCAGCTGGGCGGCGTGCACCGCTTCATCGCGTGGAACGGCCCGATGCTCACCGACTCGGGCGGCTTCCAGGTCTTTTCGCTCTCGAACCTGAACAAGGTCACCGAGGACGGCGTCACCTTTCGCAGCCACATCGACGGGTCGTCGCGGCATTTCACGCCCGAAAGCGTGATGCGCATCGAGACGAACCTCGGCGCGGACGTGATCATGCAGTTCGACCACGTGATTCCGGGACAGAGCGACGCGGCGGCGGCGCGCGATGCGAGCGAACGTTCCATCCGCTGGCTCAAGCGATGCCGCACCGAGTTCGACGCACTGCACGCCGAGGTCGACGCGCCACGTCAGACCCTGTTTCCCATCGTGCAGGGCGGCATTCACGCCGACCTCCGGCGCGAGGCGGCGCGCGCCATAGGCGGCATGCACGCGTGGGACGGATTCGCCATCGGCGGCCTCTCCGTGGGTGAAGCCAAGCCCGACATGTATGCGATGATCGAGGAGTGTGACGCGGTCATCCCGACCGACCGCCCGCGGTACCTCATGGGGGTCGGCTACCCCGAAGACCTGCTCGAGGGGGTGGCCCGCGGCATCGACATGTTCGACTGCGTGGCCCCCACGCGCATGGGCCGCAATGCCGCTGCCCTGACCCCCGATGGCCGCGTGAACATGCGCCGCGCCGAGTTCCGCGCCGACGACCGCCCGGTGGTGGAAGGGTGCGGCTGTGCCTGCTGCCGGCGCTTCTCCCGCGCCTACGTACGGCACCTCTTCCAGGCGGACGAGATGCTCGGGCCGCGCCTGTTGTCGCTGCACAATGTACATTTCCTGATCGCGCTGATGCGCGAGGCCCGCAGCCGGATCATCGCGGGCGACTTTGCCCCCTGGAGCCGTGACTGGCTCGCACGTTACCACTCGACTTCGACCAGCCAATGAACGCCCTCTTCCCGATCTTCGCGCAGACCGCCGCCGCCACCGGCGGCAGCTCGCTCATGCCGTTCCTGTTCCAGCTGGGCGCCATCATGGCGATCTTCTACTTCCTGATGATCCGCCCGCAGCAGAAGCAGCGGAAGGCGCTCGAGGCGGCGATCCTCGGCATGAAGAAGGGCGACACCATCGTCACCACGGGCGGTGTGGTGGGCGAAGTGGTGCACATCAAGGAAACGATCGACGACGGCAAGCCGAGCAAGGGCATGGATGACCTCGTGACCATCCGCACCGGCGAGGTGAAGATCGTCGTCGAGCGGCGTGCCATCGCCCGCGTCGCCTCTGCCGGGAGCGCATCGGCGGCGTGAGCGTCCTGTCTATCCGGGTACTCGGCGATCCGGTCCTGCGCGAGGAAACGCGGCCCGTCACCGAGATCACTGACGCGCTGCGCCAGCTGATCGACGACATGTTTGAGACGATGTACGCCGCGAGCGGCATTGGGCTGGCGGCCCCGCAGGTGGGGCGCACCGAGCGCGTGTGCATTGCGGAGGTCGACGGCGCGGCCTACGCGCTCGTCAACCCGGAGATCGTGACCGCCGACGGACCGAAGGAGAAAAACGAGGAAGGGTGCCTGTCGATCCCCGATGTCTACGGCGACGTGCTGCGCCCGTCGCGGGTCGTCGTGCGGGCGCTCGACCGCGATGGCAAGCTCATCGAGATCGCCGCCGAAGGGCTGCTGGGCCGCTGCTTCCAGCATGAGATCGACCACCTGCACGGCAAGCTCTTCATCGATCACCTCAGCTTTCTCAAGCGTCGCGCCGCGCTGGCGCAGTGGGAACTCGAGAAGGACCAGTACCCCGGCTTCATTCGCACCCTGAAGGCCGGCACGAGCACCAGCAAGCACCCCGAAGAGGAGCTGTAGTGCGCATCGTGTTCTGGGGCACACCCGACTTCGCCACGCCGCCGCTGCGCGCACTGGTCGGCGAAGGGTTCGATGTGGTCGGCGTGATCACCCAGCCCGACCGGCCGCGCGGCCGCTCGCACTCGCAGCTCGACCCGTCGCCGGTAAAGCTGGTCGCGCTGGAAGAGGGGATTCCGGTGCTGCAGCCGGAGCGCCCGCGCGGCCCCGAGTTCGTGCAGGCGCTGCGCGACCTTGCGCCGGACCTTTCCGTCGTCGTCGCGTACGGCCACATCCTGCCCCGGGAGGTCATCGACCTCCCGGCGCGCGGCACGCTCAACATCCACGCCTCGCTGCTGCCGGCACTTCGCGGTGCGGCCCCCATCCAGGCGGCCATCGTGCAGGGGTTCGACGAGACGGGCGTGACCATCATGCGCATGGTGAGCGCGCTCGACGCCGGGCCGGTGATTCACACGCTCACCACGCCGATCCTCGAGGACGAGACCGGAGGCGAGCTGACCCTGCGATTGTCTGAACTGGGCGCCACGGCGCTCATCGAGGCGCTGGCGCTGCTGGAGCTGGGCGAGAGCGCCGAACGGCCGCAGGATGACACCCAGGCCACGTACGCGCGCAAGATCGAGCGTGAGCATGCCCGCATCGACTGGCAGGCCCCTGCGCCCGTGGTGGCGCGCAGCGTGCGCGCCTACGACCCGAAGCCCGGGGCCTGGACCGAGCTCAAGGGCGCCGAGGTGCGCTTGTTTGGCACCAGGGAAATCAGCGACCGCTCGGGAGCACCCGGTGAGGTGCTGGAGACCGACGAGATGGGGATTGTCGTCGCCTGCGGCAGTGGGGGTGTGGCGATCAGGGAAGTGCACCCCTCGGGCAAGCGGCGCATGGCCGCGCTGGACTGGGCGCAGGGGC
Source organism: uncultured Gemmatimonas sp. (assembly GCA_964355025.1). Taxonomy (GTDB): domain Bacteria; phylum Gemmatimonadota; class Gemmatimonadetes; order Gemmatimonadales; family Gemmatimonadaceae; genus PNKL01. Next base: position 3,203 of record CAYHCW010000222.1, read on the forward strand.
GGGGGTGCAGGGTTGGGGATGTGTTTGGAGAAAGCAGAGGCTAGGTGCTAGGTGCTAGGTGCTAGGTGCTAGATGCTAGGTGCTAGAGAGCCCGGACGACAGTGCGTCGCCCGGGCTCTCTGCAGTCTACGTGTTGCTACGGCTGGTAAAACACCTTGGTCGGCGAGAGCACCGGCGCGTTACCGCCTGCGGACACCGCGTTGCCGACCTGTCCGAAGGTGTTGTCGCCCCAGCAATAGACCGTCCCGGCCGAGGCGCTCGCACCAACGGCAGTCCCCGGCGTGCCGGTGACGCCGCAAGTGAAGAGCTCACCGAGCGTGAGGCTGCGGAACGTCAGCCCCGTGGAGACGGCTGCCGGCGTGGACGTGCCAACGTTGAACGTCGTGCGAGTTCCGTCGCCCAGCTGGCCGTAGTCGTTGCGACCCCAGCAATACGTGGCGCCAGCCGCAGTCAGCCCGCACGTATGGTACTTGCCCGCGAACAGCCGGACGAGGGCAGGAACCACGGAGACCTTTCCGGCCGCCGAATCGCGGGCCGTGTTGCCCACGCCGGTGGTAACCCTGCCGAGCTGTCCGTGCGCATTCAGGCCCCAGCAGTATGCGTCGCCCGCACCCGTGGCGCTGGTGGCAGCCACCACCGCGCAGGCGTGCTTGTCGCCCACCGCGAGTGAGAGCGAATCGAATACGGTGGCCAGCGGCAGGCCCGTCACCTTGATGTGCTTCGGCGTGGAAGCCAGCTGGGCGGCGCCGTTCAGCGTGGTGGAATCGCCGCGCTGACCCGCCGCGCCATCACCCCAGCACAACGGGACCTGCGAAGAATCCGGCACCAGCGGCACGGTCGTGCCCTCGGTCAGGTACCGATGGAAGCCGCAGGAGAAGGTCGTCCCCAGCTTGATGTTCGAAAACGTGCGCAAGGCATCGACGTATGGCCACGTATTGGCGGCCGGCGAAGGGAACACCCCGCCCACCGCGACACTCCGGTCGCCCATCTGCCCCTGATCGTTGTTGCCCGTGCAGTTGGCTACGCCAGACGCCTGGATGAGGCACCCGTGGTCTTCACTGACCTGCAGGTAGCTGATGGCCAGCGGGCCACCCGAGCCGCCGCCCGCGTTGATGTCCACCGGCAGCGGCAGGTTGGTCGTGACACTCCCACCCCAGCGGCGGCCCCAGCAATAGACAGCCTCTGCGATGGTCAGCGCGCAGGTCGAGCTGCGACTGCCGGTCAGCTGCCGGGCCGTCAGCGTGTTGGCGCCTGCCGTGGTGTCGCCCGTAATGGAGATCGCCGTGGAAGGCGTGGACGTGTTGAGGTTCGTGCCCTTGCCGAGCTGCCCGACGTCGTTGAGGCCCCAGCAGTAGATGCGGGAGGTCGTCGACAGCGCGCAGGCGTGGAAGTTGCCCGCCTGCACGTCGGAGAACGTGACGGTCGCGGTGCCCGTGACGGTCACCGTGCTGCCACGTCCGACTTCCTTGATGCGAAGCAGCTGCTCGCCCACGCGCACCCCGAAGCGCCACGTGGTAGACGCGGTGCCGTCGGCGCCGGTGACGCTGGCCAGGGCGGCCGGTGTGCCGCCGCCAGACGAGGAATCCGCCCAGTTGATCTGCGCGCCCGCGATGATGTTGCCGAACTGGTCGGCGACCTTGACCTTGAGCGGCGTCGGCGCCGCAGCACCCGCCGCCGCCGACTGGTTGCCGCCGCTGACGATGGTCAGCACGCGCGTCGTGTCGGCCGTGCCGGTCGCGTTGAAGACCAGTGGCGCAAGCCCGGCCACCGTCGCCGTCGCCGACTGCCCAATGGCCGACTGGCCGAGCGTCCACCTCGCGCTTGCGTTGCCCGACACGTCGGTGGAGTCGGCATTCGCCGCTATCGTGCCGCTGAACAACGCGGTCGCCCACGTCACCTTGACGCCCGCCACCGGATAGCCATACTGGTCCTTGACGTTCACCACCAGCGCCGCCGGCAGCGTGGACGTGACGCGTGCTGTCTGCAGGTTGCCGCTGGAGAGCACGAACTTCTGGGCGGGCCCCACCTTGGCCGTCGCCGTGAAGACCGCGCTGTCGAGCACGTAGCTCCCTTGCAGGACGGCCACGGCCTTGTTGGCGCCGAGCGTCGTACCGAGCGTCCAGGTCACCGTGGCCAGCCCGGTGCTGCCGGTCGTTGACGCCGCCGGATTGAGGCTTCCGCCACCGTCACGCACTTGCCAGAGCACCGTGGCCCCCGCAACAGGCACGCCACCCGCATCGACAACCTTGACGGAGAGCACCTCGGACAGCGCGGCGCCCACGGCACCAGTTTGCTGGTTGCCGGAGAGCAGTTTGACGCTGGACGCGAAGTCCTGCGGCTTCACCGATGTGGGACCGGTGGTCGCTTCGCGGCAGCCGCCAACGA
>CAYHCW010000223.1:0-5573 GCA_964355025.1 uncultured Gemmatimonas sp.
CTCGGTCGAGGAGTCCTGGCGCCAGTTCTTCCGGCTGGCCGAGTCCCTCGGTGGCGCTGCGCCTGCCAGCACCGCCGCGTCGGGCGCCGTCGGCGCCGACCAGCAGGAGTTCGCGCGCATTGTCGCCGGCGTCGCCCGCTACACCGCCGCCATCCGCCGCTACGGTCACCTCGCCGTTCAGCTGGACCCGCTTGGCACACCGCCCCCGGGCGCGCGCGAACTGACCCTCGAGCACTACGGCATCAGCGATTCCGACCTCGACCTGGTGAGTGGGGCGGCCATCGACTTTCCGCACCTGGCCACCGGACGCGAGGTCGCCGAGCGGCTCAAGTACCGCTACATGCGCAACCTGGCCGTCGAGTTCGTGCACTGCGGGTCGGAGGAAGAGCGGCAGTGGTTCCGCGCCGTGTTCACCGCCGAGCAGCTTACGCGGCCGCTGACGCCGGACGAGAAGAAGAGCGTGCTGCGCCGCCTGTCACAGGTGGACGGCTTCGAGCGTTTCCTTGGCAAGGCCTTCGTCGGCTACAAGCGCTTTTCCATCGAGGGTACCGACGCGCTGGTGCCGATGCTCGACACGGCGCTCGACGAAGCCGCGGAGGCCGGCGCGCGCCACGTGGCCATCTCGATGGCGCACCGTGGCCGGCTGAGCGTGCTCACGCACATCCTCGGCAAGCCCTTCGAGCATGTCTTCGCGGAGTTCGAAGGGCGCCACGGCCACCTCGAAGACGCCTCGACGGGCGACGTGAAGTACCATCTGGGCTTCGAGGGGAAGCAGGTGACGGCGAGCGGCCGCGAAATCGCCGTGTCGCTCGTGCCCAACCCGAGTCATCTCGAGATCGTGAACCCGGTGTTGCAGGGGCTCGCCCGCGCCGAGCAGCGCCGGGGCGGCCGTCCGCTGGAGCGCGACGAGAACACCGTGATCCCGGTGTGCATCCACGGCGACGCGGCGTTCCCGGGCGAAGGCATCGTGGCCGAGACGTTCAACCTCTCGCGGCTCCGCGGCTATACCGTGGGCGGCACGCTGCACATCATCGTCAACAACCAGGTGGGGTTCACCACCGACCCCATCGACTCGCGCTCGACGCGCTACGCCAGCGACATGGCCAAGGGCTTCGAGATGCCCGTGATCCATGTGAACGCCGATGACGCCGAGGCCTGCGTCATCGCCATGCGCATCGCGGTGGCGTATCGCCAGATGTTCAAGCGCGACGTCCTCATCGACCTCGTGGGATATCGCCGGCACGGTCACAACGAGGGTGACGAGCCGACCTACACGCAGCCGACGCTCTACGAGCGCATCAAGGCGCATCCGACGCCGCGCCAGGTGTGGGGCAGCCGCCTGGTGGCGGAGGGCGTGGTCGCCCAGGCCGAGATCGACGCCGCAGAGCGTGCGGTCGCCGATGAGCTGCAGTCGATCTTCGACACGATGCGCGCGCAGGCGGCCGGCGCGGTGGAGCCGGCGCACGGCCACGAGGACGATGCCCACGCGCCCGCGGCGCCGGCGCCCGTCGAGACCGCCGTGCGCGCCGAAGCGCTGGTCGCCATCAACGAGCAGTTGCTGCAGTATCCGTCGGACTTCGCGCCGCATCCCCGGCTCGCCAAACAGCTCGAGCGGCGACGCGAGGCGATGGGTGCAGCGGGCGGCATCGACTGGGGGCACGCCGAGGCGCTGGCGTTCGGCGCGCTGATCGCCGGCGGCACCTCGGTGCGACTGACCGGCCAGGACGCCGAACGCGGCACGTTCTCGCACCGTCACGCCGTGCTGAGCGACGTGCACACGGGCAGGAAGTACACGCCACTGCAGCACCTGCCCCACACCAGTGCCACGCTCGAGATCTACAACTCGGCGCTCAGCGAGATGGCCGTGATGGGTTTTGAGTACGGGTTCAGCGTGGCGGCTCCCGATACGCTGACGTTGTGGGAAGGGCAGTTCGGCGATTTCGTCAATGTCGCCCAGCCGATCATCGACCAGTTCATCGTCGCCGACCGCGCCAAGTGGGGCCAGGACAGCGGCCTGGTGCTGCTGCTGCCGCACGGGTGTGAGGGGCAGGGGCCGGAGCACTCGAGTGCCCGCCTCGAGCGGTTCCTGCAGCTCTGCGCCGAGAACAACATGACGGTGGCGTACCCCTCGTCCCCGGCGCAGTACTTTCACCTGCTGCGATGGCAGGCGCTTCGGGCGCCGCGGCGGCCGCTCATTCTCATGCAACCCAAGTCGCTGCTGCGCCTGCCGCAGGCGGCCTCGCAACTGGGCGACCTTGTCGCCGGGACGTTCCGGCCGGTCATCGACGACCCGCAGGGGACGGCCAAGCGCGACCAGGTGAAGCGCCTCGTCTTCTGTTCCGGCAAGGTGTACTACGACCTGGCCGCCAAGGCGCCGGACCGCCACGTGGCGGTTGTGCGCGTCGAGGCGTTGTATCCCTGGCCGCTCGATGCCGTGACGCGCATCGTCGACCTGTACCCGAACATCGACGAAGTTGCGTGGGTTCAGGAAGAACCGAAGAACATGGGTGCGTGGACCTTCGTGGCGCCGCGGCTGCGCGTCGCCGCGGGCAATGCACAGGTGATCAGGTACATCGGTCGTCCGGAGCGGGCGAGCCCCGCCGAGGGGTACGCGCAGTCGCACAACGAGGAGCAGGGCCGCATTGTGCAGGAGGCGCTCGAGGTACCCCCTCCGCGCGGTGGCATTGGCGGTCGTCGGTCGGCCGTGCTGGCGAGGTAGGAAATCCCCTGGAGGAGACTGCATGACGTTGTGTCCCCCTCGTCCGCTGCTGATTGCGTGCGCCATGCTGGCGGCCGTTGTCGCGCCGCGCACCGCCCCCGGGCAGGAGCGCGGCGCGGTCGCGTTGGATCACCTCGTACAGGGCCTTCTGGTCACGCCCCGGGTGCTCGTCATCGCCGCGCATCCGGACGATGAAGACACCCAGCTCATCGCCTGGTTGAGCCGCGGCCGGCACGTCGAGACGGCGTACCTGTCGCTCACGCGCGGCGACGGCGGACAAAACCTCATTGGCAACGAGCTCGGCGAGGCGCTGGGCGCCATCCGCACGCAGGAACTGCTTGCCGCGCGCCGCGTGGACGGCGGTCACCAGTTCTTCACGCGCGCGTACGACTTCGGCTTTTCCAAGACGGCCGAGGAGACGTTCAAGCACTGGGATCACGAGGAGGTGTTGCGCGACGTCGTCACGGTGGTGCGCGCGTTTCGTCCTGACGTGATCGTGGCGGTCTTCTCGGGGACGCCGTCGGATGGCCACGGACACCATCAGGTGTCGGGCATCGTGGCCCGCGAGGCCTACGACGCGTCCGCCGACACCGTGCGGTTCCCCGTGGTGACGTACGGCCCGTCGTGGGAAGCGAAAAAGTTCTATCGGGGTGCGCGCTTCACGGGCGTGCGCGCCACGCTGTCGATGAACGTGGGCGAGTTCAACCCGGTGGCGGGGCGCAGCTACGCCGAGATCGCCGGCGAGAGCCGCAGCCAGCATCGGTCTCAGGGGTTCGGCGTGCTGCAGCGCCGCGGCGTCTCGATGGACGCCGTGTCGCGACAGGCATCGCGCGTCAACGAATCCACGCCGCCTGCCAGCGAGAAATCGCTGTTCGACGGCATCGATACGTCATTGACGCGGCTCGATGAAGGTCTTCCGTCCGAGGCGCGGCGCCTGCTGCAGATCGCGCGCATCCACGCCGACTCGGCGCGTGGCACCCTCGACTTGCGGCGACCCGACCGGGTGGTCGCGCACCTCGCCGCGACGGCCGGAGCCATCGCCGCGGCGCGCACGACTCTCCCCGCCTGTCGCCCTTCGGTGGAGGATGTCGGGCCGCCGACGGTGCGTTGCAGCGCCGCGATGCTTGGGGCCGAAGTCGCCCTCGAACAGATGCGTGAGCGCAGCGCCGAGGCGCTGATCGCCGCGGCGGGCGTGGCGGTCGAGGCGACGGCGGAACGCGAACTGCTGGCCTTTGGCGACTCGATGCCGGCCGTGATCACGGTCTACAACCGCGGCACCGAGCCGGTGGTGGTGAACGCGGTGACCATCGGGGGGCGCACGCGACCCCTTGCCGCGCCGGTCAGCATCGCGCCGGACAGTTCGTGGCGCTACGCGCGCAACCTCGCGGGCCTCGTCGACACACGGCCGTGGTGGCTGGGCGGCCGCAAGGGCGACCTGTTCGCCGATCGTCATTCGCCGCCCGACGGGCTTGGGCGCGTCTCGATGGTGTCGCGCAACCTGCCCCGTGGCGTGTCCCTGAGCGAGGATGTGCGACGTGAGTCGGATGCGAGCGTCGACGTCACCATCAGCGGCGTCACCGTCAGCGCACCGCGCGGCCCCTTCGTCTACCGTTTTGCCGACCCGGTATTGGGCGAACAGAACCGCCCGGTGGGTGGCGCGCCGGCGGTGTCGCTGTCGTTCGATCGCGGTCTCGAGTGGATGCCGGCGGGGAAGCCGGTGGATCGCATGCTGCGCCTCACCGTGCAGTCGTACTCCACGGCGGCCCGCAGCTACACGCTCAGGGTCATTGCGCCCAAGGGCATCGCCGTCGATTCCTCCACCCGCACGATTGCGCTCGAGCCGCTCGAGACGCGCGAGCTCTTTCTGCGCATCCGGGGCACGCTCGCCGAGGGACGGTTCGAGTTCGGCGCCATCGCCGAGGGGGAGATGGGCCGGTACCTCGAGGGTTTCCGCACCATCGAGTACTCGCACATTCAGCCCATCCGGTTGTACCGCTCGTCGGCGCTGTGGTTGCAGGCCGTGGCGATCAACGTGCCGGCGGGGATGCAGGTGGCGTACGTGCCCGGCGTTGGCGACCTGTCGGCGCCCGGGCTGCGGCAGCTTGGCGTGCCCGTCTCGGTCATCACGCCGCAGGAGCTGCCGCTGGTGGACCTGAGCCGCTTCACGACGGTGATCGTCGGGCCGCGCGCGTACCAGGCGTCTGCCGAGCTGCGAGCGGCGAATCGCCGATTGCTCGACTACGTGAAGGACGGCGGCACGATGCTGGTGCAGTACGGCCAGCAGGAGATGGCGCGTCCTGGCCTGATGCCGTATCCCGTGTCGCTCGGGCGCAGCGCCCAGCGCGTGACGCTCGAGGAGGCGCCCGTGACGGTGCGGGATCCAACGTCGGGCTTGCTTGCTTGGCCCAACCGCATTGGCGAGAGGGACTGGACCGACTGGGTGCAGGAGCGGTCGCTCTACATGCCGAGCGTGATTGATCCCGCGTATGCCACACCGCTGGAGATGCACGACCCCGGCGAACCCGACAACTACGGCGCGATCCTGAGCGCACGGTACGGCAAGGGCACCTACGTGTACACGACGCTTTCGCTCTTCCGCCAGTTCCCGGCCGGTGTGCCGGGGAGCGCGCGACTGTTCGTGAACCTGCTGTCGGCCGGCCGCGCTCCCGGGCGCGCACCGACGCCGCGCGTGCTGCCATGAGCACTCCCTTTCGACGCGTGCTCGTGCGCGTGCTCGGGGCCGAACTGATCGTCTGGGCGCTGCTGTACGCGCTGCAGACCCGCTACGCGGGCTAAGGACGCCATGCACTGGATCAACTGGGCCATCGTCCTCGGCTACCTCGCGTACATCTCG
>CAYHCW010000224.1:0-5559 GCA_964355025.1 uncultured Gemmatimonas sp.
GCGACACCATCGGCTTGCCGACGATGTTCGAGCGGCCGAGAATCACCACGTTCTTGCCCGACACCTCCACGCCCGCGCGCTCCAGCAGCACCATCACGCCCGCCGGCGTGCACGGGGCAAAGCCGCTCTTCTCCCCAATCCATACCCGACCGACGTTCACCGGGTGAAACCCGTCGACGTCCTTGTCGGGCGAAATGCGAAGGATCACCGCCTGCGGGTCAATGTGCTTGGGTACCGGCATCTGCACGAGGATGCCGTGCACCGTGGCATCGGCGTTCAGCCGGTCGATGAGCGCGAGCAGTTCGGCCTGCGGGGTATCCGCGGCCAGGCGAATGGTCGCCCCCTTCATTCCCGCCTCGATGCACGCCTTCTCCTTGGCGCGCACGTACACGGCGCTCGCCGGGTCTTCGCCGACGAGCACCACGGTGAGTCCGGGAGTCACGCCGCGGCGCACCAGCGCCTCGGTGTCGCGCGCCACGTCGGCGCGCACCAGCTTGGCGACGGCCACGCCGTCGATCAGTTCAGCGGGCAATGTCGGCAGTCCTCTTTTCACGGATGGCGACGACCTTGATCTGCCCCGGATACTGCAGCTCGGCTTCGATCCGGCGCGCGATTTCTTCGGTGAGCGACTGCATGCGCAGGTCGTCCACGTCGTCTGGGTTCACGATGACGCGTATCTCGCGGCCCGCCTGGATGGCGAACACGCGGTCCACGCCGCGGTAACTCGCTGCGATCTTCTCCAGCCCCTCGAGACGCTTGACGTACGTCTCGAACGCCTCGCGGCGCGCGCCGGGGCGCGAGCCGCTGATCGCGTCGGCGGCCTGCACCAGCACCGACTCCTCACTCTCGTGCGGCACATCGTCGTGGTGCGCCGCAATGCAATTCACCACCGACGGACTCTCGCCGTACTTGGTGGCCACTTCCACGCCCAGCTGCACGTGGGTGCCCTCGTGCTCGTGCGTCAGCACCTTGCCGATGTCGTGCAGCAGCGCGCCGCGCTTGCACAGCGCGACGTCGAGCCCGAGCTCGGCGGCCATGATGCCGGACAGGTGCGCCACTTCCTTGGAATGATTCAGGATGTTCTGGCCGTAGCTGGTGCGCCATTTCATGCGCCCGATGAGCTTGATCAACTCGGGGTGCAGCCCGTGGATGCCCACGTCGTAGGCCGCGCGCTCGCCCGTCTCGATGATGCCGGCCTCCACTTCCTTGCGCGCCTTCTCCACCACTTCCTCAATGCGCCCCGGGTGGATGCGCCCGTCCTCGATGAGGCGCGACAGCGCCAGGCGCGCCGTCTCGCGGCGCACCGGGTCGAAGCACGAGATCACCACCGAATCGGGTGTGTCGTCGATGATGACGTCCACGCCCGTGGCCAGTTCGAAGGCGCGAATGTTGCGCCCTTCGCGGCCGATGATCCGTCCCTTGATCTCGTCCTTGGGCAGCGCCACCGCCGTCTGCGTGATCTCGGCCGTGTGCTCGGCCGCGATGCGCTGCACGGCGAGCGCCACGATCTTCTTGGCCTCGCGATCGGCGTTTCGCTTGGCCGACTCGCGGATCTCGCGAATCTTGTTGGCGGCGTCGGCGTGCGCCTCCTCCTCCATCCGCTTGATCAGCTCGGCCTTCGCCTCCTGCGCGGAGAGGCCGGCCACCTGCTCCAGCCGGCGGCGCTCGTCGCCCACCAGCTTGTCGAGTTCGGCCTGCCGCTCCTCGACGCCTTTTTCCTTGCGTCCAAGGTCGCTGGCCCGCCGCCCGAGATCGCGGTCGCGCTGCTCCAGCAGTTCGACCTTCTTGTCGAGCTGGTTCTCGCGGTCGAGAATGCGCTTCTCCTCGATCTCGACCTCGCCGCGACGGTGGCGGGCCTCGGCCTCCCACTCCTCGCGGGACTTCATCACTTCTTCCTTGCCCGCGAGCACCGCCTGCTTGCGTAGGCCGTCGGCGTCTCGTTCGGCCTCGCCGACGATGCGCTTGGACATCTGCTCGGCGCTTTCGCGCGCCGTGTTGCGGGCGTCGCGTTCGGCCGACCTGCCCTGCGAACGGCCCACGACAAACGTGATCACGCTCACGGCGAGGCCGGCCGCGCCGGTGATCACGGCAATCAGCATTGGGGACATCTGTGGGTATGCTCCAAGGGGCGGCGTCGACCACCCACCGCGTATGTGAGAATGGTCCGGAGCATCGTGCGCGCGGGGTGCAGCGCCGTGGGCGAGCAGGCCAGCCGGCCGGGCCCCGACGAAAGGAGCGCGGTGGGATGACCTAACTGCCGAGGCTGCTTGTACCTACGTGCTCGACCTCCGAGACACCCTCTAAGGTACCAAGCGCAGCAACCGCTGGCAACGGAACGGGGGGCACACCCGCACCCCCCTGCACGCTGCACTTCACTGTGCCCGTTCGCCCTGCACCGGGGCGTTACCCCTGCCGCCTCGCCGGCGGCAACCATCGCCGCAGCTCCCCCGACAGCGTGCTCATCTCGTCGGCCATCGCCGCGTGGTCGCTGCGCGCCTGAAACAGCTCGTCGGTAATCTGAAGGGCCGCCAGGATGGCCGCCTTGTGCGACTCCACCACCGACGCGCTGTCGAGCACCTCGCGAATCTTGGCGTCCACGTACGCGGCGACCGCCCGCGTGTGTTCGGGCGGGGAATCCGAGCGAATCGAGTAGTCATCGCCGCAGATCGTCACCTTGGTGCTGTGCTTGTTGGCGCTCATGCCCCACCCTCCAGCACGTGCTGCTGCCGCAGGAACACCACCTGGTCGAGCATCCTGGCCGCCTGCTGCTCGGCCTGCGCGAGTCGGTCCCGCAGCCGGGCGTTTTCCGCCTCGAGCTGTGCGACGCGCTCTTCGGCGGCCAGCGATGATCCGCCAGTGCCGGACGCGATGCTCTTGAGCCGGGCTTCCGCCTGGAGGGCACGCTTGCGGAATCCGCTCAGTTCCTCGCCCACCTGGTGGATGAGAAACGACAGTTCGCCAAAGGCGGCGATGTCAGGCCGTGCGGGGTTTGACACCGAGTTGGTTCTCCAGTGACTTGAGGAGCTGCGACCGGCGACCCTCGATCTCCTTGTCGCGTAGAGTGCGGTCGGGATGCCGGAAGGTCAACCGCCACGCGAGCGACCGCATGCCATCCGGAACTCCGGCGCCGCGGAACTCGTCGAACAGCGAGAGGCTCTCCAGCATCTCGCCACCGCTCGCGCGCAACACGCGCTCCACCTCGCCGGCCGGCACGTCATCGCTCACGAGCAGCGCCAGGTCGAATGCCGCCGCCGGCGTGACCGGCAGCGACGAGTACGGTACCGGTGCCCGCGGCGGCACTGCCGCCGGCGACGCGCCGCCGTGCAGCGACGTGCCGGGCGCGGCCACGGCGGCGAGCGGCATCGGGCCAAGCACGATCTCGATCCCGAACGTCGGCGCCGCCCACACGGGAGCATCGAGCGCTTCGCTGCCGACCGCGCCCACGTCCGTGCCGTCGACGAGAATCGTCCACAGGCAATCCTCGTCCGTCGCCGACGCGAGCTCGATGCGGCCGCCGGGATACGCCGCGCGCGCCACGCGCTCCGCCAGCCCCTTCGCATCCCACGCATCAAGCACGGCCGGCGTTGCCCCATCGGTGAAGTGCCGAGGATGACGGGCGCCCATCAGCAGGATCCCCACCCTGACCTCTTCCTCCACTGTGCCTGTTCCCCTGCCCTCCACTGCGCCTCTGCCTCTGCCCTTCCCGAGAAAGACCGACCCCACCTCGAATATCCGCACGTCGCCCTGCATCCGCGTGAGGTTGTACTCGGCGCGCGACCGCAGCGACTCCATCACCGACCGGCGCAGGTGCGGCTCGTCGTCGGCCAGCGGGTTCGTCACACGCCAGTGCGAGGCATCGTCACCCTTCACGAACGGCATCGGTCGCACCTCGGCGAGGCCCGCGGCCACCAGCGCGTCGCGCACGCGCCGCCCGGTGAGGTACAACGGATGATCAGGCACGGTGGTCGGGCGATACGCCTCAATCGTGTCGGGCAGCCGGTCGTACCCGTGCAGTCGGGCGATCTCTTCGATGAGATCCACGTCGTGCGTGACGTCCCGTCGCCACGAGGGTGGACTCACCACCAGGTCAGCTGCCACCCCCACCCCCCCACCTGCACCCGCCACCCCGAACCCCTCACCAGCTGTCACCCCGAACCCAATCCCCGACAAGTATCGCGTAATCTCCTCAACGCTCACCGTCGCGCCGAGAACCGCCTGCACGCGGCTCGGCCTCAGCCTCACCGCAGGCAGCGCCGCCGGCGGCGCCCCCACCGCAATCACTCCTCCATCCACCCGTCCACCAGCCACCGCCACCATCAGTGCCACGGCAACCCGCAGCGCCGTCTCGCCGCCGTGCGGGTCGATGCCGCGCTCAAACCGGTAGCTCGCGTCGGTGGACAGCCCGAGTGCGCGCCGGGTGAGGCGCGTGCGCCTGGGGTCGAAGTACGCCACCTCGAGAAAGATGTCCGTGGTCTTGTCGGTCACTTCCGAGTCGCGCCCACCCATCACGCCCGCCACGGCGATGCTCTGCTTCGCGTCGGCGATCATCGTCATCTCGCCCGAGAGCGTGCGTTCCACACCGTCGAGCGTCACCATCTTCTCGCCGACTCGCGCGCGGCGCACCACGATCGTCTGCGCGGCCAGCGTGCCCAGGTCGAACGCGTGCATCGGCTGGCCGAGCCCGTGCAGCACGTAGTTGGTGACATCAACCACGTTGTTGATGGAGCGCACGCCGGCCGCTTCCACGCGCTCGCGCAGCCACGCCGGGCTCGGCCCCACACGGATGCCGCGAATCACCGCGCCCAGGTACAGCGGACAGCCATCGGCGTCTTCGAGGCGAACGGTGGCGCCCCCGCTCGACGCCTCGCGCGCATCGCGCGCTTCTGCGCCAAGCGCAACGCCGCGGCCGGCTGCCGCGCCCTCCACCTCAGTCGGCAGCAGTGCGTCGAGCGGACTGCGCATCGCCACGCCCGAGAGCGCGCTCACTTCGCGCGCCACGCCGATGTGCGACAGCAGGTCGGGACGGTTGGGCAGCACATCGAGCACCAGGCGCACGTCACCCAGGGGCAGCACACTTAGCAGCGGCGTGCCCGGTGCGGCGTCCGTGGTGAGTTCCAGAATGCCGTCGTGTTCTTCACCCAGCCCCAGCTCGCGCGCCGAGCACAGCATGCCGTTGCTCGTGAAGCCGCGGATCTTCTTCTTCTCGATCTTGAAGCCTGCCGGCATCAGCGTACCGCTGCGGGCAAACGGATACATCGCGCCGAGCGTTACGTTGGGCGCGCCGCACACCACCTCGAGCAGCGTACCCGAGCCGTCATCCACCTTGTTGAACGACAGCTTGGTGTCGGGCACCTTCTCCGTTTCCACCACGCGCGCCACGACGAACGGCGCCAGGTCGGCGCGCAGCCGCTCGAAACCCTCCACCGTCGCCACGTGCGCGGTGAGCAGGTCGCGCACCTGTTCGGCGCCCAGCGTGTGCGGAACGAAGGCCTTCAGCCAGTCAAGGGAGATGTTCATCGGGCGAACTGCTCCAGGAAGCGCACGTCCGAATCGTACAGG
>CAYHCW010000225.1:0-5531 GCA_964355025.1 uncultured Gemmatimonas sp.
AGTCGATGGGAAGGTGCGACCCGCTGGGCACCGTGCAGTGCGTCGGCGCCAGCGCATCGAGCCGTTCACGCTGCTTCCACGTGAGCCGCGCGAGCAGCGCGTCGGCCACATCCATCTTGGCCAGCGCGTTGAGCTTGCCGGATGCCTGCAGGGCGGGGAGCAGCCACTTGTCGAGTGATGCCGTCAACGCATCGTCGTCAACGTCGGGATACGTCGCGTCGCACCGATGCGCGAACGCGAGGCGCTGCCGCAGGCGCGTGGCGCGCTCGTCCCATCGCAGCACACCGAGCCCCTCGTCGCGCACGACGTCGAGGAGCGCAGAGGCCGCCTCGTCCGCGGATGGCGCATCGAGCGGCCGCTCGCGCAGCAGAATGGCGCCCAGGCGCGTGACGCGCGACAATCGCAGCACGCGCTTGCCCGCGTCCCAGCGGCGCGCCAGCTCTTCGGTGCCGTGCGCGGCGAAGTGCGCAGCGACGTCCTGCGCGTCGATGGCCGCCGCCATCCAGATGCGGCTCTCTCGAGGGTCGCCGTCGACATCGGCGATCGCGAGCCACTCGGCGGCGCCCAGCGTCTGCGGCACGGCAAACGTCGCGCCGCGCCCGTTGCGCATCAGGTACTTGCCCGGGGCGTCGGGGCGCTGCTTCGCCAGGCGATCGGGGTAGGCGAGGGCTACGAGCAACCCGACGATGCGGTCGTCCGAAGGCCCCGTGCCTCGCGGCGCACTGATCGCGCGCCGCAGCGCATCGCCCTCCTGCCGTGCGCGCTGCACACGACTGCGGTCGGCCCGGTGCGCCTTGGCGAACTCCGGATCACGCAGCGCGCGCACGCGGTCGGCGAGGTCGGCATCGCCCTCGGCCGACTCGCGCGTGAAGATGTCGCGTTCGCCCAGCAAGGCCGCCACGTCGCAGGCCATCGCGCCGTGTCCCAACTCGTCGCCGCGCACCACGAGGTGCGCGAGGCGCGGATGCACGCCCATCGAGGCAACGCGCCGTCCGTGCGGCGTGATGCGGCCCGCGGCGTCGAGCGCGTCGAGTTCCAGCAGCAGCGTACGGGCCTGCTGCAACGCGCCTGCCGGCGGCGCATCGAGCCACGTCAGCGCTTGCACGTCGGCGATGCCGGCCGCCGCGAGTTCGAGCGCCAGCGGCGCGAGGTCCGCCTCGAGCATTTCTGGCGTGCGCTGGGCCAGCAGCTGCGCGTCGTCGCCCTCGGCCCACAACCTATAACAGACGCCGGGCCCCAGGCGGCCGGCGCGGCCGCGACGCTGGTCGGCACTCGCCCGCGACACGCGCGTCGTCGCCAGGCGCGTCATGCCGCTGCGCGCGTCGAAGCGCGGGACGCGCGACAGGCCGCTGTCGATGACCACGTGCACACCCTCGATGGTCAAGCTGGTCTCGGCGATCGCCGTGGCCAGCACCACCTTGCGCCGCCCCGCGGGGCTCGGGCGAATGGCACGATCCTGCGCGTCCAGTGGCATCGCGCCGTACAGCGGAATGACGTCCACGGCAGCGTCCACATCGGACAGCGCGGTGACTGTCCGGGCGATCTCCCCCTGGCCCGGCAGGAAGACCAGCACGTCGCCGGTGTCGGCCGCGAGTGCGGCGCGCACGGCGGCGGCCGCGCTCACATCCATCCACTGGCCCTCGCGCGCCGGGCGGTAGCGCGTCTCCACGGGGAAGAGGCGTCCGTGGCTCTCGATCACCGGCGCGCCGCCCAGCAGCGCCGCCACCGGCGCCCCGTCGATCGTAGCCGACATCACCAGCACGCGGAGGTCATCGCGCACCAGCTCGCGCGAGCGCAGCGTGAGCGCCAGCCCGAGGTCGCCCGGCAGGTTGCGTTCGTGAAACTCGTCAAAGAGCACTGCCGACACGCCGTCGAGGGTGGCGTCGTCCTGCAGCATGCGCGTGAGCACGCCTTCAGTGACTACCTCGACGCGCGTGCGGGCCGAGACGCGCGACTCAAGGCGCACGCGATAGCCCACCGTGCCGCCCACTTCCTCATCGAGCAGCCCAGCCATGTGATGGGCGGCGGCGCGGGCGGCCAAGCGGCGCGGCTCGAGCACGAGCACGCGGCCGGTGCACCACGGTTCGTCCAGCAACGCCAACGGCACGCGCGTGGTCTTGCCTGCGCCCGGTGGGGCCACGAGCACGGCATGCCCCGTACTGCGCAGTACCTCGCGCAGCGCGGGAATGACGTCGTCGATGGGGAGTCTGGGATACGGCAAGTCGGTGGTGTGAACGGGCGTGGCTGACGCAGAATATACGTTGCCGGTCGCGGCAGGGGCCGCCGGCGCTGTACCGACGCCTGGCTGTTGTGGGGAGTGTTACTGCATGAAACGCTGATGCATGCGGATGGACGCGGATTCACGCGGATACGGCAACTTCCCTGATGCCACACTCAACAGATCCGCGTAGATCCGCGAAATCGGGAGTTCCGCCGTAATTCCTTCCGCGGGCGCGTCGCAGCGGAACAGCGAGAGTGCGGCTGGTGAGGGAGGGTTCCCGCCGCAGCCGTCGCGGCAGTAACTTTCGCAATACGCCCGGTGCAGCCTACGACGAAACCCCACACGCCCCGCATGCTCTCCTCCCTGCGCGACCGCATCTTTGCCTCCGTTGCCCTCGGCATCCTCGCCGGCGACATCGTCACCAAGCGCATCGCCGAGGCGCAGCTCACGCTGCACGTGCCGGTGCAGGTAGTCGGCGATTGGCTGCGCTGGACACTGACGTACAACACCGGCGCGGCGATGAACATGTCGCTGGGTGGGTGGTCCCGCACGGTGTTCTCCGCACTCGCCCTCGTGATGGTCGTCATCATCGTACGGATGTGGCGCGGTCTGCCGCCAAACGCCACGTGGCTCTCGGCCTCGCTGGCGATGATCGCCGCCGGCGCCACCGGCAACCTCATCGACCGGGTGCGCAGCGTGCGCGGTGTGGTCGACTTCATCGACGTCGGCATTGGGGCGTCGCGGTTCTGGACGTTCAACGTGGCCGATTCCGGCGTCACCTGTGGCGCGGTGATCCTTGCCATCCTCACGTGGAACGAACCATCGAACGACAAGGCCGAGGCCCCGCCAGCGGCGTGACCACCGCATTCGTTGCCGGCGCCACTGGGTACACGGGACGCCACGTCACCGAACGGCTCGCGCGCCAGGGCGTGCGCACGATCGCGCACGTGCGCCCCGATTCACCAGCGCTCGGCAGTTGGACGTCGCGTTTGTCCGCCGCGGGTGCCGAAGCCGACGCCACATCATGGACCGACGACGAGATGGCGCGCACGATGGCACGTCTTCGTCCCGAGTTCGTGTTTGCGCTGCTTGGCACCACCCGGTCGCGCGCCGCGCGCGACGAGCGTGCCACCGGCAAGTCCGCGGGCTACGAGGCGATCGATTACGGACTCACCGCCATGCTGTTGCGCGCGGCGCGGGCCGCGGGCATCCGGCCGCGGTTCGTCTACCTCTCGTCGCTCGGCGCCAAGGCCGGCAGCGGCAACCCGTACCTCGCCGTGCGCGGCCGCTTCGAGGGCGAGCTGCAGGCGAGCGGCCTGGCCTACCTGATCGTCCAGCCATCGTTCATTTCGGGAAGTGATCGCGACGAACGCAGGGTGGCGGAACGCGCGGCCAGCGTCGTAACCGACGCGCTGCTGCACGTGGCGGCGCTCGCCGGTGCGCAGCGGCTGCGCGACCGCTGGGCAACGCTGTCGGGCGACGCGCTCGCGGCGGGCATGGTGCGCCTGGCGCTCGATGCGCCCGATGGACGCGCTGTGGCCGATGCGGCGGATATTCGCCGAGCGGCGCAGGGGAAGGCGCCGTGAGCAAACAGTATGATCAGGCCTACTTTGACCGCTGGTATCGCGACCCGCGCCACCGCGTGAACACGCCGGCCGGCGTGCGCCGCAAGGTGAAGCTCGTGCTGGGCGTCGCCGAAGTGCTGCTGGAGCGGCCCGTGAAGCGCATCCTCGATGTAGGATGCGGCGAGGCGCCGTGGCGCTCGCACTTTCTCGACGAGCGCCCCAAGGCCGAGTATGTCGGCATTGATTCGAGCGACTACGTGGTAGAGCGCTTTGGCCGCACGCGGGGCATCCGGCACGGGACGTTTGGCACGGTGGGGCAGGTAGGGCTCACCGGGCGCTTCGACGTCATTGTCTGCTGCGACGTGCTGCAGTACGTGCGCACCGAAGAGTTGGGACCTGGCCTGCGCGCGATTGCCGCACTGCTCGATGGCGTGGCATACCTCGAGGCGTTCACCAACGTCGACGAACTCGAGGGCGACAAGCGGCGCTGGCACCAGCGCACGCCGGCATGGTACCGCCACGCATTCCGCGACGCGGGGCTGACGGCGGTGGGAATGCACTGCTACGTCGGGGAGCGGTTGCGGGGGGCGACGCTGGCGCTGGAACGGGCTGAGTAACGGCAAACGAAGCTGTGGGCTATACGCTGTTCGTTCTATGCTGAACGCGGTGTGCGCGCTGCTATTTCAGCGTCGCGACCCCCCGCAACGGCGACGCATCGGTCTTGAGCAGGTCGAGCACGACCACGTCGTTGCGCCCAGCCTTCAGGAATGTCGCGGGCGCGTAGAGCCGCGTCTGCGGACCAATGTCCCAGTACCGGCCGAGATTGTGGCCGTTCACCCACACCACGCCCTTGCGGTAGCCGGTCATGTCAATGAAGGTGTCGGCCGGCTTGTCGAGCGCGAAACTGCCGCGGAAGAAGACACCCGGGCGTGCGCCCGGCGATGCGTGTGCCTTCAGTCGAGCCACCCAGGCCTCGCCCAGCGGCAGCAGGTGCACGTCCCAGTTCATCAGCGTCATGCCGGAAAGCGTCACCCGGTCGGTGATCCCTTTGCGGTCGATCATTTCCTGCGCAAAGTTGATGTGGCCCATCCCCTCAACGACGAGGTCGAGTACGGGGTCGCGGGTGGTGACCTTTGGCAGGTCGATGCTCTTCTCGCCGAGTCGCCGGTCGATCGTGCCCACGAACTTGCCATCGACAAACACCGTCGCGTAGTCGTGCAGGTCGGTGATCACCAGCTTGCCGCTCTTGCGTCCAATGAGTGTGGTGCGGTAGAGCACGAGCCCCTGGTTCTGCCCGTACATCTCGAACGGCCGCGGGTGCACCGACTTCACCGGCGCCGGCAGGTTGTTCCAGAGCGACGTGAACGGACGCATGGCAAACTCGGGAATCGCGATGGCCGGAATCGGCTCCGGCACCGGCGGCAGCGCTCGACCAGCCGGCAGCGACGCGGTGAGCATCTCGCGCAGCATCAGGTACTTGGGCGTCGCGCGCCCCTGTTCGTCAATCGGCGCGTCGTAGTCGTAGCTCGTGACGTCGGGTTCGTACCCCTTGCCCCCCGAGTTCGCCCCGGCCGTGAAGCCGAAGTTCGTGCCGCCGTGCACCACGTAGAAGTTGAATGACTTCTTCGCGCCGAGCAGGAACGCGACTTCCGTCTTGAGCTCGTCCACCGACGGACGCGCCCACTGTTCGCCCCAGTGCGTCAGCCAGCCGGGGTACGTCTCGCTCGAGAATATGGGCACACCCG
>CAYHCW010000226.1:0-5518 GCA_964355025.1 uncultured Gemmatimonas sp.
GCGATGAGCGACTGCTGCAGCTGGAAGTTCACTTCGCGATGCACGGCGCCGGCCTCGGTGAAGCCGAGGAGGCGCTCCAGCACATACTGCAGGCGCTGCACCTGGCTCCAGAGCACCGGGATCGCCGCCACGCCCAGAAAGACGAAGTGCCCGATGCGCACGCCGCCGGCGAACAGTATCACACCCATCAGCAGCACGTAGTAGACGGCGATGGAGAGGTCGGGCTCGAGCGCGGCCAGCACCGCCAGCATTCCCACCACGAGCAGGATGGGAAGCAGTCCCTTGGACAGGTGGCGCAGCTGGTCGCCTTTCTTGACGGTGAGCATGGCCGTCCACGCGATGACGGCCAGCTTGGCGTACTCCGACGGCTGGATGGAGCCGCCGAACAGGAAGCGGCGCGACCCGTGAATGGCCGGCGCGATGCTGCGCGTGAACGGCAGCACGCACAGCGCCATCAGCACGATGGCGCCGATCATCAACGGCCAGGCGATGTCGCGCCACCACTCGGCGTCGCGCTTGGCGGCAAGCATGAAGAGCACGGTGCCCGCCGCGATGCCCGACAGCTGGCGCAGCAGGAAGTGCGTGCTGGCGAAGCCAGACTGCATCGCAACCATCGCGCTGGCGCTGTACAGCGTGGCCAGCCCGAAGGCGAGCAGGGTGGCCGTGAGCATGAGCAGGGCCCGCGCCTCGACGCTCATCCGCCAGCGGTCACGCGCGCCCGTGATCGACGCGGCCCGGACCGTCACGGAGCCTGCTGTGCGCGCTGGCGAAACGCCTCGCCCCGCGCTTCGTAGTTGGTGAACATGTCGAAACTCGAGCAGGCGGGAGCAAGGAGCACCGCGTCGCCCGGCCCGGCGGCCGCGCGCGCGCGTTGCATGATCTGCTCAAAGGACGACCCGCCCCGCACCAGCGGCACGTGCCCGCCGAGATCGGCGGCGATCAAGCCCTCGGCCTCCCCGTAGGCGATCACCAGCTTGGCGTGCTGCTGCAGCGGCGCAACGAGCGACGTATACGGCTCGCCCTTGTGCTTGCCGCCCAGCAGGACCACCGTGGGCTGCGTCATCGCCTCGATGGCCACGCGCGCCGACGTCACGTTGGTCGCCTTGGAATCGTTGATCCAGCGCACGCCGTCGCGCTCGGCGACCAGCTCCAGCCGGTGCGGAAGCCCGCGAAACGTGCGCCTCGCCGCGGCGAGCGCGGCGCGGGCCGACCGCGTGCGGTGCGCCGGGTCGGCCACCATCACGGCCAGCAGCGCGGTGAGCACGTTCTCCACCTTGTGCCATCAAATCAAGGGCAGCGTGCCGCGCGCAAGGAGTGGCTCCCCGAGGAGTACCAGATCATCTGTCGCGCCGTCGTAGTGTGCGGCCGCGAGCCGTTCACGCCGCGAGAACGCCCAGCGCGTGCCGAATGCGGACATGCCAAGGGTGCGCGCCAGCGCATCGTCGGCATTGACCACCCAGCGCGATGCCACCGTGTCGTTGCGGTACAGGAGCGCCTTGTCGGCATAGTACGCCTCCACCGACGGATACCGGTCGAGGTGGTCGGGGCTGAGGTTCGTCAGCACGCCGACCGTCGGGGCGATGCCCGGTGTATCGTGCAGCTGGAACGACGACGCCTCGAGCGCAATCCAGTCGGGCCGCTCGTCCTGCAGGGCGACGTCACTCAGTGCGCGCCCGATGTTCCCGGCGGCCACCGCGCGGTGTCCCAGCGCGCTGAGCAGGTGCGCCGCGAGTGCCGTCACCGTGCTCTTGCCGTTGGTGCCGGTGATGGCGAGGTACGGCACGCCGCGCAGGGCATGCAGCGCCACTTCGAGTTCGCCGACCACGGGCACGCCGGCCGCGCGCGCGGCCGCCAGCGGCGGCGCCTCCGGGGGCACGCCCGGGCTGGCCACCACCAGCGACGCGGCGGCAATGCGCGCGAGGTCGTGCGCGCCGCTGTCGGCCGTGATGCCCACCGCGCGCAGGTCGGCCGCGGCTTGCGCCACCAGCGCGCTCGCACCGGCGTCGGAGGCGTACACGCGCCCCCCTTCACGCGCGAGGAGCCGGGCGGCAGCGATGCCGCTGCGGCCCAGCCCGATGACGGCGATCTCGCCGCGGCCCAGCGCGTCGTCGATCACCGCAGCTTCAGCGTGCTCAGCGCCAGGAAGGCGCACAGGATGCCCAGGATCCAGAAGCGCACCACGACCTGCGTTTCGGGCCACCCGGAGAGTTCAAAATGGTGGTGCACCGGCGCGCGCTTGAAGACGCGGTGCTGCTGTGCATATTCGCGGCCGTAGCGGCGCAGGCGGTACTTGAAGACCGAGCGCTGGATCACCACGGAGAATGTTTCTGCCACGAAGACGCCACCGATGATCAACAGCAGGAACTCGCTCTTCAGCAGGATCGCCACGGCACTCAGCGCGCCGCCGAGGGCGAGCGACCCGGTGTCGCCCATGAAGACCTGCGCCGGATGCGAGTTGTACCAGAGGAACCCCACGCAGGCGCCGAACACCGCGGCGCAGAACACGGTCAGCTCGCCCGAGCCGCGCAGGTAGAACACCAGCAGCGCCTGACTGGTGTCGTACCGGCCCATCACGTACGTGAAGATGGCCAGCGTCGCCATGGCAATGGCCATCAGCCCGGTGGCCAGGCCATCGAGGCCGTCCGTCAGGTTCACGGCGTTGCTGAACCCGGTCATCACGAACGTGACGAAGCCAACGTAGAGCCAGCCGATGGTCGGGACGATGAGCAGGTACTTGTAGAAGGGCAGCGTCGTCGACGCGCCCGGCAGCGTGCTGATGGGGAACTTCCAGAGGTACCAGCCGAGGGCAAAGCCGATCGTCACCTGGCCGGCCAGCTTGTAGCGCTCCACCAGGCCGGTGTTCTCCTTGCCTTCACGCTTCTGCTTCAGCTTCAGGAAGTCGTCGAGGAATCCGATGCCACCCATCCACAGGGTCACCAGCAGCGCAATCCAGACGTACGTGTTGTTGAGCCGCATGAAGAGCAGCGTCGGCAGCAGCGTGGCCACGAGGATGATCAGGCCGCCCATCGTCGGGGTCGTCCCCTTGCCCGCGTGGCTGTCGGGCGTGCCTTCGCGCACCACCTGATGCAGCGCCATGTGCTTCAGCCGGCTGATGATCATCGGGCCAAACACGAACGACACCAGCAGCGCCGTCACCGCTGCCCCGGCGGCCCGGAACGAGATGTAGCGGATGACGTTCAGCGGGCTGAACAGGTCGCGCAGCGGGTAGAGGAACTCATACAGCATCAGGCGGTGGGGTTGGCCCAGTCGATGAGATACGGTAACAGGCGCTCAAGCCGCACGCCGCGCGAGGCCTTGAGCAGGATCGCCGCGTCCGCGCGGAGCCGCGGTTGGAGGACTGGCCACAGGTCATCGACGTCACGGCCAATTTCCACCCGCCCGTCACCCGCCCCCACCCCCCGCAGCGCCTCGCCAAACTCCCCGATCCCCGCAATGATGTCGGCGCCGCTCTCCAGCGCCACGCGCGCCACCTCGCGGTGCATCTGCACCGACGTCGCCCCCAACTCGCGCATCGTGCCGAGGATGATCACGCGCTGGCGGTTGGCGCCGACGGCAGCCAGCAGCTCGATTGCCGCGCGCGCCGAACCCGGATTGGCGTTGTACGCGTCGTTGATGAGGAGTGCCGCACCGAGATTCTCCACGGAGCTGCGCATGGGTGGCTGCGGCATCTGGGCGATGCCCGCCGCCACGTCGGCCAGCGCCACGCCGAGTTCGCGCGCCGTCGCCAGTGCGAGCATGGCGTTGCGCAGGTTGTGCGCGCCGCGCAGCGGCACCGCCACGCGCACGCCGTCCACCTCCAGCCAGCCGCTGCCGTCGGCGTGAAGTCCGTGCGCGCTCGCCGACACGTCGCCCTCGCCGAGCCCGGCCGTCACCACCCGCCGCGCGCGCGCGCGCGCCTCGGCGATGAGCGCCGGCTCGCCGGCGGGTACGACCGCCAGCTCCACCCCGTCGAGCAACGCGGACTCCTCGGCCAGCACGCCCGCGAGGTCGCCAAGGCCCTCGAGATGTTCTTCCTGCACGCAGGTCACCACCGCCACGTCGGGCGCGACGATCGCGCGCAGCAGTGGAATCTCGCCGGGCATGTTGGTGCCCACCTCGACCACCGCGCAGGTGGCGCCGATGGGCAGCGACAGCAGCGTCTGCGGCGCACCGACCTGATTGTTGAGGTTGCCGCTGGTGGCGTGCACGAGATACCGCGCACCAAGCGCGGCCTTCAGCAGCTCCTTGGTGGACGTCTTGCCGTTGGACCCGCCCACCGCGACCACCGGCAGCGTCCAGGCGGCGCGAAAGAAATGTGCCAGGGCGCCCAGCGCGTGCAGCGTATCGTCCACCACGAGCACGGGCACGCCAAGGCCGGCCACGCGCGATGCGTCGTGCACCACGAGGGCAGCCGCGCCCTTCTCCACCGCGTCCTCCAGGAAGTCGTGCGCATCGAACCGCTCGCCCTTGAGCGCGACAAAGAGATCACCAGGCTGGAGGGAGCGGGTATCGGTGGTGACGGCGCGCAGCGCGCGGTCGGTCGCGCCGTAGCGCGGCAGTCCGAGGGCCTTAGCGGCGCGCACCAGGGTCCAGAAGGGCTGGCTCACGGATTACTCCACTCCCAGCAGTTCACGCACGATCACCGCTTCATCGAACGGATGCGAGGTGGTGCCGCGAATCTGGTACGTCTCGTGTCCCTTGCCGGCCAGCAGCACGACGTCGCGCGCGGGGTCGGCCATGGCGATGGCCACGGCGATCGCCGCGCGACGGTCCTCGATGCGCTCGTAGCTCCCCGGGGGCAGCGCCGCGCAGATGTCGTCGAGGATGCGCTCGGGATCCTCGGTGCGCGGGTTGTCGCTCGTCACCACCACGGCATCCGCGAGGCGGTGGGCGACGTCGGCCATCATCGGGCGCTTGCCCTTGTCGCGATCACCGCCGCAGCCGAACAGCACAATGAGGCGTCCCGGCGTGAACGGGCGCAGCGCCCGCAGCGCGCGCTCCAGGGCGTCGGGCGTGTGCGCGTAGTCGCGCAGCAGCGTGGGCTGCTCGCTGAGGATCTCCAGGCGCCCCGGCACCTGGGGAAGCAGGCTGAGCCGCGCCGCCACGGTGGCCACGTCCATTCCGATGCCGATGGCCGCGGCCGCCGCACCGAGCGCGTTGGCCACGTTGAAGTCGCCGATGAGCGGCAGATCGACCCGCGCGCGCTGCGCGGCATGCGCGAGCGTCCACCGACTGCCGCGCGGGTGAAAGCTCACGTCTTCGGCACGGATGTTGGCGTCCCCGGACGAGATGCCGAAGCTGAGCGACCGCGGCGCGGCAGGCAGCGCGCGCCACGCCACGTCGTCGGCGTTCCACACGGCGACGCCGTCCGCACCCAGGGCGCTCAC
The DNA here is from genome assembly GCA_964355025.1 of uncultured Gemmatimonas sp. Taxonomy (GTDB): domain Bacteria; phylum Gemmatimonadota; class Gemmatimonadetes; order Gemmatimonadales; family Gemmatimonadaceae; genus PNKL01. The sequence continues at coordinate 5,388 of CAYHCW010000226.1, forward strand.
GAGGCGCACCTTCGCGGCGAAGTACGCCTCCATGGTGCCGTGGTAGTCCAGATGATCGCGCGTGAAGTTCGTGAAGACGCCGGCGGCAAAGGACAGCCCGTCGGCGCGCCCCTGGTCGAGCGCGTGGGACG
>CAYHCW010000227.1:0-5512 GCA_964355025.1 uncultured Gemmatimonas sp.
ATCGCTTCGTCTTTCCGGGCCTCATCAAGGGCCTGATGACGCAGGCGGAAGCCGTAGAGACCGCCGAGTGGCCGATTGCCAAGGCCCGGCACCGCTGAGGGGATAGCTGCCGGTACTACTTGCCGAGCGTGCGAATGTACTTCGCCACCGCCGCAATCTCGTCGGCCGTCAGCTTGTCCTTGAACGGCTTCATCTTGTCCTTGCCCTCGGTGACCTGCTTCACGAGGTCGGCGTCGGTGCGACTGGCAAAGAGCGCGGCGTCAAACGTCGGTATCCTGGGGAACATCTTCCTGATCGACGCCGACGGAACGCCCGTCACGCCGTGGCACAGCTTGCAATTCGCGTCGAAGATGGCGTTGCCGTCTACGGCTTGAGCGGAGGCGCCGGTGAAGGCGGCGGAGGCGGCAAGCAGCAGGCTGACGGCGAACAGGGGTTTCGTCATGAAGCGCTCGAGCTGGGGAATGACGAAGGATACACTGCTCCGCGCGTCGCGCATTGCGGACCGTCCGCTCGGCGAACAGAATTCCCGAGGCGACAAGGCTGCTCGGTCGCCACCCCTGAGTCGGCCCCCGGGAGTTGTGTGGTGGAGTTCCTCAACCTCGTCCTGATCTTCACGGCCGCGTTCCTCGTGCTGCGCCAGCCCGAGCGCGAACGCGTGGCCTTCAGGCTCCTCGTCGTCAGCACGCTGCTGATGGTCTTCCTGTTCTCCCTGGCCACGCGCACCGGGCTGCTGCCCGGCGTGAACTACTGACCATGGACCAGACACCATCTGCTGCATCGGGAACTGGTCGCCCGTTCGCTCGGCCCGACCTCCTGTTCACCATCCTCGCACTGGTCGTCCTCGTGCTGACCATCGTGCCCGTGGGCACGGCGGTGTTCTGGCTCGGGTTTGCCCGCGGCGACTCGCCGTGCGTGATGTGCTGGGAGCAGCGCGTCGGCATGCTGCTCATCTCGCTGGTCGGGCTCTTCGTGCTGCGCTTCGGCCCCAAGCCGAAGTACATCGGCATGGCGGTGCTCATTGCGGGCTGGGGCATCTTCATGGGCATGCGCCATACGGGGATGCACGCCGCGCGCGACATCGGGCAGGGCTTCAGCGCCGAGATGTTTGGCGCGCATACCTACACGTGGGCGCTCTTCATCTATTGGGTGTGCGTGCTGTCGATGGGGGCACTGCTGCTGATGGTGCGGGACGAGCACCTCGCGGGCGCGCCGCGCACGCTGCGAGGCATCGAGCGGTTCGCCTTCGGCGCGTTTCTCGTGGTCGTCGCGGCCAACGTCGTGCAGGCGTTCGCCAGCACCGGGCCGCCGCCCTACGTGGGGCAGAGTGATCCCGTGCGGTTCTCGTTCCGCCCCAAGAACTGGATCTGGTCGCTGGAGGAATGGCAGCCGGCGCGCGTGGCCCTGCGCGGACGCTGGGCGGTGGAGAAGCCCGCGCTCGCTTCGATCGTCAGCGATGCCGCCGCCGGGCCGCTCGGGGATCTTCCGGCGCTGGTGGTGAAAGCGCGGAGGCCGCTCTCGCTCGCGCTCGCCGGCGTACCCACGGACCTCGCCTACGACGCCGCCACCGAACAGTTCCTGCTGACGACCGCGCAGGGGGTGTACCTCGCTGACAGTTCGCTGCAACGCCTCACCCGGTACACGATCGTCGATGTGGGCTATGCCGTGGACCTCGGCCGCTTCGTGGGCGCCGCGTTCCTCGACAAGGGTGCGGTGATCGCCGTCGGCGAGAACAAGAGCTACGTCGTCCTGCAGCCGAACGACACGGCCAACGCCGACTCGAACTTCCGGTACTTCCTCGAATCGCGCGACAAGTTCGACGAAGTGTCGCGCGGGCGCTTCGGCACGGTGCGTGCCCGGATGCTCTACATCATGTCGGCCGCCTATGACGCGGGCTCGAACGCGGTGTACACCGTCACCGTGCCGAACAACAAGGTGAAGCGCCTGGTCGTCTCGCGCTTCGACCGGAAGGACCTCACGCTGTCCGAGGAGTTCGTGCCGACGCTGTCGGCTGAAGCGGGCCTCACACTCGCGCCCAAGCGCGCCCTCGACGAGTACTTCGTCAGCGGGGCGGTCATCGCCAACGGGCAGATGTACGCCCTCAGCGCCGCCTACAACACGCTGCTGACGATTGACCTCGGCACGCGGCAGGTGGTGGCGGCACACTCGATTCCCGGCCTCACGCGTCCGACCGGGATGGCTCTCAAGGGTGACGAGCTGTACATCGTGGGCGAGGACGGAATGCTGACGGTGGTGCCGCGTCCGGCCGCAGCGCATTCCAGGTAGACACTCTCACGCACCGGATCCCATGCGCATTTCGACGCCGACCATTCTTGCCTGGGCCCTGCTGCTCGCCGCGTGCGCGCCGCACAAGCCAACGCTCAGGCCGCCGCTGGCGATGGCGCCCGAGGTGCGCGCGCTGTGGGTCGTGCGCGACGCCCTGAACCATCCCGACAGCATCAAGGTGATGGTGGCGCGCGCCCACGAGAGCGGCTTCAACACGCTCATCGTGCAGGTGCGCGGCCGCGGCGACGCGTTCTACAAGGCGCGCTGGGAGCCGCGGGCACCGTCCATCGTGGACGACCCGACGTTCGACCCGCTGGCGCTCGTCATCACGGAGGCGCACCGGCGCGGCATCGCCGTGCATGCGTGGCTGAACACGAACTTCCTCGCCAACATGGACACGCCGCCCACGGACCCGCGGCACATGTACAACTTGCGGCCCGACCTGATCGCGGTGCCGTACAAGCTCGCACGCGAGCTGTACGCCGTGGACCCGCGCGATTCGCTGTTCCGCGCCAAGATCATCGAGTATTCAAAGGGCGCGCGCGACCACGTGGAAGGCGTCTATATGTCGCCGGCTGCACCGGAGACGAAGGAACACGTGTACTCGATGTGGATGGACGTGCTCGAGCACTACGACGTCGACGGCCTCAACTTCGATTACGTGCGCTACCCGGCGCCGGATTACGACTACTCGCGCATCTCGCTCGACCGGTTCCGGCTGTGGCTGGTGCCGCAACTGACCGACAGCGTGCGTGCCCGGTTCACCGCCCTGGAGGCCGACCCGCTGGTGTACGCGGACTCTTTTCCGTCGCGGTACGGCGATTTCCGTCGCGCGCAGGTGACCGAGCTCGTCGAGCGCATCTACTTCGGGGTGAAGAAGCGCAACCCCAACGTGATCGTGTCGGCTGATGTCTTTGCCAACGCCAGGGACGCCTATGAGAATCGCTTTCAGGACTGGCGCGACTGGCTGCGGCGCGGATTCCTCGATGTCGCCGCGTTGATGGCGTACTCCACCAGCACGCAGGTCTTCCAGGACCAGATTCGGGTGGCGGTGGAAGCCGGCGGCCGCGACCGCGTGTGGGCCGGGATCGGCGCGTATCGACAGATTGCCGACTCCAGCGTGGCGAAGATCCGCGCCGCCCGCGACGTCGGCGCCCGCGGCATCGTGCTGTTCTCGTACAACTTCACCACCCGCACGGGCGAGATGAACGCCGACGGCGACTACCTGCAGCGTGTGATGAAGGCCGCCTGGCCGGGGGCGGAGGTCGGGAAGCGTCCCTGAGCGCACGAGCGCCTTCCGCGACGCCGTCAACGGCGGCACATTCGGGATGGCACCCCGAGACCCCCAACCCATGCCCACCATGACATCCGTCCGCGTGCTGCTCGCGCTCGTGTTGCTCGCCGCCGCGCCCCTTGCCGCGCAGGACGGCGACGCCGCCTTCATCAAGGCGAACTACACCAAGCACATCTATCGCATCGCGATGCGCGACGGCGTGAAGCTGCACACCATCGTGTACGTGCCCAAGGATGCGGCGCCCGACCGTGCGTACCCGATGATCATGGAGCGCACCTGCTACGCCATCGCGCCCTACGGCGCCGACGAGTACCCGAGTGCGCTGGGGCCGAACCGCTTCATGATGCGCGACAAGTACATCATGGTGTACCAGGACGTGCGCGGGCGCTTCATGAGCGAAGGCAAGTGGATGAACGTGCGCCCGATCATCGACAACGCGTCGGGTCCGGCCCAGACCGACGAAGCCACCGACACCTGGGATACCCTCGAGTGGCTGGTGAAGAACGTGCCGAACAACAACGGACGCGTGGGGCAGTGGGGCATTTCGTACCCGGGCTTCTTCACGACGGCGGGCATCCTCTCGCGGCATCCGGCCCTGAAGGCCGCCTCGCCGCAGGCGCCGGTGACCGACTTCTACTTCGAGGACTTCCACCACAACGGCGCGCTCACGCAGGCCTACTTCTACACCTACCCGGTGTTCGGCTTCGACCCGCCGGCGCCCACCGACCAGCCGTGGTTCCTGTCGAAGATGATCAGCGAGGGGCTCCCCAGCGACTACGACTTCCAGCTGCGCCTCGGCGCGCTGAAGCACACCACCGAGAAGTACTACAAGGACAACTATTTCTGGCAGGAGCTGGTTGATCACCCGAACTACGACGCGCACTGGAAGGCCCGCGCCATCGCCCCGCACCTGAGCAATGTGAAGACGGCGGTGATGACCGTGGGCGGCTGGTACGATGCGGAGGACCTGTACGGTCCGCTGAAGGTCTACAAGACCATCGAGCAGAAGAACCCGGGGGCGTACAATACCCTCGTCATGGGTCCCTTCCGTCACGGTGGCTGGTCGGCGCAGGGCGTCACGCACACGCTCCACGGCGACATCTACTTCGGCGATTCGCTCGAGACGAAGTTCCAGCGCGACGTCGAGACGCCGTTCTTCCAGCATTTCCTCAAGGGAGCCGGCGACGGCAGCACCGGGCTCCCCGAGGCCTACATGTTCGACACGGGGAAGAAGCAGTGGGAGCGCTTCGCCAAGTGGCCGGCCGACAATGCGCAGTGGAAGGCGCTCAGGTTCCAGCCCGGCGGCAAGCTCGCCGTCGACGGCAAGGTCGACCCGGGGAGCGACGCGTACGTGAGTGATCCGGCCAAGCCGGTGCCGGGCCGCTGCGTCGGGCCAAGCATCGAGGGGTTCACCCTCTACCAGTACATGAGCGACGACCAGCGCTGCTTCAGCACGCGCCCCGACGTGCTCACCTACGAAACCGAGCCGCTCACCGAGGACGTCACGCTCGGCGGCGAGATCCGCATCAAGCTGAAGGTGGCGACGTCGGGCACCGACGCCGACTTCGTGGTGAAGCTCGTCGACGTGTATCCGTCAAACGAGCCGGACCACGCGTACATGCCCAGCAAGAACATCCACCTGGCGGGCTACCAGCAGATGGTGCGCAGCGAGATCATGCGCGGCCGTTGGCGCGACGGCTTCGACGCGCCGAAGCCGATGGTGCCCGGCAAGGTGACGGAGATTCCGCTGGCCCTGCAGGACGTGCTGCACACGTTCAAGAAGGGGCACCGCATCGTCGTGCAGGTGCAGAGCTCGATGTTCCCGGTCTTCGACCGCAACCCGCAGAAGTATGTGCCGAACATCTTCAAGGCCGACGACGCGGATTTCATCAAGGCGACGCAGACCGTGTACCGCAACAGCAGCATCGAGGTGCA
>CAYHCW010000228.1:0-5508 GCA_964355025.1 uncultured Gemmatimonas sp.
AGCTCTTGCCGCCATCGGTGGTCTTGTAGAGCCCGCGCTCGCCGCCGTCGGCCCACAGCGGCCCCTGCGCGGCAACGTAGACGACGTCGCTGTTGCGCGGATCAATGAGGATGCGGGCGATGTGCTCGGACTTCTCGAGCCCCATCCGCTTCCACGTCTTGCCCGCGTCGTCAGAGCGGTACACCCCGTCGCCGTACGCCACGCTGCGCTGCGAGTTGTTCTCGCCGGTCCCCACCCAGACGGTGCCCGGGTTCCGCGGGTCCACCACCACCGCGCCAATGGAGAACGAGGACTGCCGGTCGAAGACCGGCGTCCAGCTGGCGCCGCCGTTGTCGGTCTTGAAGACGCCGCCCGAGGCAACGCCGATATACATGATTCCCGGGTTCTCCGGGTGCACGGCGATGCTGTTGATGCGGCCGCCGGTGACGGCGGTGCCGATGAGTCGCGGCTTGAGCAGCGCGGCCAGCGCGCCCGACATGCCGCGTCCCGCCGTGGAATCGCTCCCTTCGGCCTTCGTGGTGTCGCGAGGCGTGCTGTCGGCGCGCGTCGCGGGACGCGTCGCCGGACGCGCGGCAGGGCGCGTCACGCGCGCCGTGCTGTCGGGCCGCGCCGTCGGAGGCTTCGGCTGCTGCGCGTTGACTGGCATGGTGCCCAGCGTGAACAGGGCGGCGGACGATACGGCGCGGGCGACGCTATGAAGACGGCGCATCAACAGGGACTCCGGTTGGGCGGACGAGGGCTTGTGAACTGCATCAAAAGTCGCCCGAGGCGGTCGTTCACACCAGAGCGTCCCCCGTGCGTCCCTGCCGCCGGCCGTGACCGCTACGCCAGTTGCGTCCCAATGGGCAGCGACCGAATGCGCTTCCCCGTCGCCGCAAATATCGCGTTGCACAACGCCGGGATCACCGGCGGCAGTGCCGGTTCGCCCATCCCCGTCGGCGGATTCTGCGTCGCAAGGAAGTGCACCTCCACCGGAAACGACTCGCGCATGCGCAGCAGCGGGTACTCGTCGAAGTTCGACTGCACCACGCGCCCCTTCTCGATGGTGATCTCCTGCCCGAGCGCCGCCGACACGCCATCGATGCAGGCGCCCTGGCACTGGCTCTCGGCGCCGCTGAGGTTGGTGATCTGCGACCCCACGTCACCGGCCACCCAGACCTTGTGCACCGTCACCTCGCCCTTGGCATTCACCGACGCGTCCACCACCTCGGCGAAGTACCCCTGATGACTGAACTGGAACGCGACGCCAAGTCCGCGCCCCTTGGGCAATGTCTTCTTGCCCCATCCGGACTTGTCGCGCACCAGTTCCAGCACGCCGCGCATCCGCTCGGCATTGAAGGTGTCGACCGGCAACCCGGCCACCACGGGCGTCAGAAGGTCGAGCCGGAACTGCAGGGGGTCCTTGCCGGCGGCCACCGCGAGCTCGTCCACGAATGACTGGATGACAAACGCAATGCCGTTGCTCCCCGGTGCGCGCAACGCGCCCGTCGGAATGCCGTGCGGCAGGGTGGACAGTTCGAGCGCATAGTTGGGCACGTAGCGCGCGGGCCACTCGCCGGCACGCACGGCTTCGAGGACCACGCGATTGCGCCAGGCCACCAGTCTGCCGGTGGCATCCACCGCGCCCTTGAGAAAGTGAAATCCCGCCTGCCGGTAGTGCCCGTGCCGCATGTCGTCTTCGCGGGTCCAGAGCAGCTTCACCGGCGCATTGACGACGCGCGAAATCCACGCCGCCTCCACCATGTAGTCGTTCTTCAGCCGCCGGCCAAAGCCGCCGCCGATGCGCGTCAAGTGAATGGTGATGTCGCTCCCCGCGATGCCCATCGTCTTCGACACCAGGTCGCGCCCGGGCTGCGGCATCTGCGTCGGCGCCCAGATCTCCAGCTTGCCATCCTTGAAGTGCGCCGTGCAGTTCTGCGGCTCGAGCGTGGCGTGCGAGATGAACGGGTAGAAGTACGCGGCCTCGATCACTTTTGCGGCGCCGGCGAACGCCGCATCCACGTCGCCATCCTTGCGCACCGTGCGGTCCGCCGGCTTCTGCGACAGTTCCGCCGCGCGCTGTGCAAACCAGGTGCTGCTCTGCTGCGCCGTGGCGCCCTCATCCCACGTCACCCGCAGCTTTGTGCGCGCCGCATTGGCGTTGTACCAGCTGTCGGCAACGATGGCCACACCGGGCATCAGCCCGTCGAGCGCCGTACCGACGCCCTCTACCACGAACGCGTGCGTCACGCCGGGGAGCGCCTTGACGACGTCGATGTTGGCGCTGACCACCTTGCCCGCGAACACCGGACACTTCTCGAAGACGGCGTGCAGCATGCCCGGCACCATCACGTCAATGCCAAAGAGCGGCTTGCCCGTGACGATGGCCTTGTTGTCGACGCCCGGAATGCGCTTGCCGAGCAGGCGAAAGGTCTTGGGATCCTTGAGCGCCACCTTTGCGAGGTCGGGCACCGGCATCGTCGCGGCGGTGGCCGCGAGCTTGCCATAGCTGAGTCGGCGCCCCGACAGGTTGTGCGACACACTGCCCTTTGACGTGGTGAGTTCGCTCTCGGGCACCGACCACGTCTTGGCCGCGGCGGCCACGAGCATGGCGCGGGCCGCAGCACCGACCCGGCGGTGGTTGTCGTAGTTCATCGGCGTACTCAGCGAGCCGCCGGCGAACTGACGGCCGTATTTCGATTCGTCGCTCACCGCCTGTTCGATGATCACCTGCGACCATTCGACGTCGAGCTCCTCGCAGATGATCATTGGCAGCGACTGCTTGACGCCCTGCCCTTCTTCAGGGTTCTTGGAAATGATCGTGATCCGGTCGTCTGCCTCGATCCTGATGAACGCATTGGGGACGAACGGGTCCCCCGGCACAGCCTCGGCGCCCTCGGCGTCGGCGGGCGCGGCGAATGAACCAAGCATCATGCCGCCACCGACGACGGCGATGACCTGCAGGAACGAGCGGCGATGGACGTTCGTGGGGGCGGTCATGGCCTACGCCTCCCCTGCGTCGTCGCGGGCGCCCGCTGGCGCCGGCAGCCCCGCTGCGCGATGCACCGCCTGCCGAATGCGATTGTACGTGCCGCAGCGGCAAATGTTCTGCATCGCCAGGTCAATGTCGGCGTCGGTGGGGTTCTTCTTGCCCTTCAACAGGGCCGCGGCGACCATGATCTGCCCCGACTGGCAGTAGCCGCACTGCGGCACGTCGATCTCCTGCCACGCCTGCTGCACCGGATGCGACCCGTCGACGGAGAGCCCTTCGATGGTCGTGACGGCATGTCCGGCCACCGACGAGATCGGGAGCACGCACGATCGTTCGGGTACGCCGTCGAGGTGCACCGTGCAGGCCCCGCATTGCTCGATGCCGCAGCCAAACTTGGTGCCCTTGAGGTCGAGCAAGTCGCGAAGCACCCACAGGAGGGGCATTTCGGGTGGTGCGTCAACGGTGATGGACCGGCCGTTGACCGTCAGTGCAATAGGCATCTCAGGGGGGGCTCGGGGGACGGTGGTGCCTTCAGCAACGCCGAAAGTTGTCCCGAGGAAACGCTGTTGGCCACCCGCCAACCACCCGCCAACCACCCGCACCAGCGACCGCCGTCCGGTTAGCCCGGCGGCGTGCCCTGCTCCCCATCGGCATCCAGCACTTCGCGCACCCGCGCCGCCAGCGCCCGCGTGGAGAACGGCTTCTCGATGAGCGCCGCCCCGCGCGCCAGCATGCCGCGCTCGGCGATGACCCCCGCCGTGTGCCCCGACATGAACAGGTACTTGATACGCGGGCGCAGCAGCACGAGGCGCGCGGCCAGGTCGCGGCCATTCATCCCCGGCATCACCACGTCGGTCAGGAGCAGGTGAATGTCACCGGTATGCTCCGTCGCCAGCCGAATGGCCTCGGCAGGGCTGTTGGCCGAGAGCACCGCGTAGCCCTGTGCCTCAAGCACGCGCGCCGAGAGCCGCAGGATGGCCGGCTCGTCCTCAACCAGCAATATGGTCTCCTGGCCGCTCGCAGCGACCAGCACGGCACCAGACAGGCGGGGCGCCTTGACCGCGCCACCGCGTCGGGGAAGAAAGATGTCGAAGCGTGCGCCTTCGCCCACCACACTGGACACCGCAAGAAAACCGTGATTCTGTCGCACGGCACCGTGCACCGAAGCGAGCCCCAGGCCGGTGCCTTCGCCCACACCCTTCGTGGTGAAGAACGGCTCGAAGATATGCGCCAGCACGGCGCTGTCGATGCCGCTGCCTGTGTCGCGCACCGTGAGCCGCACGTACGCCCCTGGTACCGCTTCCGGGTGCGTTTCGCAGAAGCCGCCGTCGATCGTCTGGTTCTCCGTGGCAATCGTGATCGTCCCGACGTCGGCAATGGCGTCGCGCGCGTTGATGCACAGGTTGGTCAGGATGTTGGCCAGCTGGCTGGGATCCATCGTGATGGGCCAGAGCGACGCCGACGGTTGCCAGACGATCCGGATGTCCTCGCCGATCAACCGCTGCAGCATCGAGAGCAGGCCCGGCACAGTCTCGTTGAGGTTCAGCTCCTCGGGGGCAATGGTCTGCCGGCGAGCGTACGAGAGCAACTGCTTCGTGAGGTCGGCCGATCGCTGGGCGGCCCGCTGAATCTCGCGCAGGTCGGCGTACAGCGGCCCGCCCGCGTCCACCTGCTCCATGGCAATCTCGGTGGTGCCCAGAATCACGCCCAGCATGTTGTTGAAGTCGTGGGCCACCCCGCCCGCCAGCCGCCCCACGGACTCCATCTTCTGCGCGTGCTGCAGCTGCGCCTCGAGCTTGTCGGTCTCTGCCTGCGCCCGGTGGCGCTCCGACAGATCCACCATCATCGTGACTATGCACGCCACGCCATCGAGTTCGACGAGGCGGCACGACACCTCCATCGGGCTCACCTCGCCGCTGCTCCTGCGAAAATCGAGGGCATATCCGCTGATGCTCCCCCGTTCGCGCAACTGCCCCACCACCACGGCCCGCTGCGCTGCGACGGCGTACGTACCCAGCTCCGTCGTGGTATGGCCGATCACCTCGTCGCGCGCATACCCATACTGGCGCAGCGCCGCATCGTTGACTTCGAGGATCATGCCGTCGTCCACCCGGCTGACACTGATGCCGATGGGGCTGGCCTCGAAAATGGCCGACACGCGGGCAGTTGACTCGTGCAGTGCACGTTCCGCCCGGTTGCGCGCCGTCACATCACGCAACGACACCTGCACGGCCAGCGCGCCATCGTACTCAATGGCAACGCCGTGGGTCTCCACGTCGATGACAGCTCCGTCCATGGTCAGATACTTCATTTCGACCATGCCGGCGTCCTTGAGACTGCCGTCGGCGAGGCCCGCCACCCGCGCGCCCATCAGCGCACGACAGTCGGGGTGCACCCGGTCGAGAATCGGCGTCCCGACCACGCGCTGCCCGTCGGGGACCCCGAACATGCGCAGCGCCGCCGGATTGGCATACAGCAGCACGCCGTTGCGATGCACCACCAGCGGCTCGGGCGACCACTCCACCAGCGTGCGGTAC
>CAYHCW010000229.1:0-5493 GCA_964355025.1 uncultured Gemmatimonas sp.
GATGGTCGTCCGGCACATCGGGCTGGAAGAGACCGACAACGGCTGCTGGGCCATCCACTTCAACACGGTCTTCCTGGCGACCTTCGACGAACGCGGCTACATCATTCAGGGGTAACCGCAAGTGTAAGCCATGTTGCCGGACACTTGTGTTACCTGTGTTCCCGGCTGCTCAGGGCACTTAAGTCCGCCATGAACTTCGTTGGTTCTAGCCAACCGAGTTCTCGCACGACAGCGAGAGCGCGACTGACGCAGAGACCCGCCTCCAGGTGTAGCTGTGGTCCAAAATCGGCCTCGAGCAACTCGAACACCCTCAGAACCACCGGACGGTAGTCGCCCTCATCGGAATGCGCGGACTGATTGCGCGCCTGCAAGATGATGTCCCGGATTGATTGCCGTCCGACAGCCCGGCCGGCAGGCCAGTTGTCCGGCGCCCCGTGTGCCCGCGAGATCGCCTGCTTTGCCAGTTGAAGCAACGCACCGCAGGCGGCTTCGACACTGTCGCTCACTAGGTCGCGGATAATGCCCTCGAACTCCAAGCGCTGCGCGACATTCCAACTTGCGACGTGCGCCTGACCCGTCGCCTCAACGATCTCTTCGACGGACGTTGCGGCTTGCCTCTCGCCTTCCCGCGCGGCCAGATCAGCCTCTGCGGCTCGTGTTTCCTTAGCCGAGTGCGCGAGCAGGAAGAGTCCATTGTTGGCGACCTCGATGAACTTGGCCGCCGCCACTCCGATGCCGCCAATGTCCATGCCTGATTGAGCCATCGGGTGCTGAGGTGGAGTCAACCTAACGACGAGCGTTCTGCTGCGAACGCTCTAATAGAATGCGGCCGCGCAGCGGCCGCTACCGCTAATAGCCGCGTTCGTCGGCAGCAACGTCGGGTTAGGTAGCACCTCAGCAGACCATGAGATAGGAGACGCGCATCTTCCGCGACCGCGTGCGATCAACGCGCCCGGCAAGACTCCAGTCCGCACAGGCGTACGTGCGGAATCTCATCTCGCGCGCCGGTGCGACGTCGACCTGCCGACCCTCTCTGAGAGCGATGCGCGGGACCGCGATGCCGGTGATGCGAAACACCAGCCAGGTCTTCTTTGGGTCGAAGGCGGCGGGGCGAGGGATTCGCAACCGCACCGGCCTGATTGCGCGATGCTCGCCTCGCCGCAAGCCATCCAAGACTTCGAGCGAGTCGCTCTGCGCCAAGGCGTGCCACGGGCGCGGAAGACCACCCGAGTCCGCTTCGGCACTCCCGGGACCCACGACGAGCGCGGTGAGATAGAAGTTCCGCATCGTTACTGCGGTATCACCGAAGGCCACCCCTGGCACCGACAAGCTACCACTGTCGATCACAACGTCGATCGTATCACCCGCGAGACTGAGTGGTACTAACGCGACGGCAAGCCGAGCCGTCGGCGAGTAGTCGCTGCCGTCCGAGGAGATGTTAACACCGGTCGATATTGCCGGTCGCACGCAGGCAGTCAGCGCGCAAACAAACAGTACAGTGACCGCAGATTTCCGGCTGATGGGCATTGAGGCTCCCGTGTGCTACCTAACGCACACGATAACCCGCGGGCGGGACGGGCGCGCGCCTTGCGCAAGCAAGGCGCGTGACCGGCGCGACCGTCGGGTTGATCGGGTTGTTGGGCCGTTCGCCGGCCACAACGCACGCGGCCACACTGACCGCGCGGACAGGCATTCCGAAGCGCAGTCTTGGGATGGAGTCGTTACTTCGGGTCATCCAGAATCCACTTCCACGCTGACTTCTTCACATCCTCAAGTGAAGCGTCGCGAGTTCGTTGTCCGTCGCCTTGAAGAACAGTTGCACACCATGGGCAACGGGTACCCTGAGGAAGATTGTAGGCGAGGCAATTCGATGGGTCATCACCATCGACCAGGAGTGCATGAGAATCCGGAATACCCACGAACACTCGATTGCACCCGAGGCAAACAAATGCCTCCAGATCTTCGCCGCGCCATCTCGCTCGCGTGCGCTCTTCAAAACGCGGACGGTCAAGTTCCTTGTCGCTTAGCAGCATGTCCATCCTTCAGAATCGGCCCAACTCTCTATTCACCTGCACCAGATACTACTCCGAGTTCCGCTACCCCAGCAAGTAACGCCGTAATAACCCCTATCCTCCACCCAGCCGGTCCGCTGGGCTCCGCACCCCCAGGCCCCCGCGGTTCAGCACGTGCGTGTACACCATCGTGGTGCTGACGTCCGTGTGCCCCAAGAGCTCCTGCAGCGTGCGGATGTCGTAGCCGTCCTCCAGCAGGTGTGTCGCAAAGGAATGCCGAAACGTGTGGCACGTAGCGCGCTTCGCGATCCCCGCCGCGCGCACCGCCCGCTGCACCGCACGCTGCACCGCGGTCTCGTGCACATGATGCCGGCGCTCCTCCCCGGTGGCCGCGTCCCGGTAGCGCCGCGACGCCGGAAATACCCACTGCCACGCGAGGTCGGTGGCCCACGCCGGCGCCTTGCGGTCGAGCGCCTCGGGCAGCGCCACCCGCCCCGCCCCATCAGCAAGGTCGCGCGCATGCAACGCCCGCACCCGCGCGAGATGACGCTCCAGCAGCGGCCGCACGATCACCGGCAGCATCGTCACGCGGTCCTTGCCCCCCTTCCCCCGCCGCACCCGGATCTCCCCGCGCGAAAGGTCGAGGTCCTTCAGGCGCAGCGTCAGGCACTCCATCAGCCGCAGCCCGGCCCCGTACAACAGCAACGCAATCAGGCGCCAGGTCCCCTCGAGCTGCCCAAGCACGGCCTGCACCTCCCCGCGACTGAGCACGGCCGGCAAGCGCGTGGGATTCGTCGACCGCAACACCCGCCGCAGGTCGCCCACCGACATGCCGAGCACCTCGCGATACAACAACAGCAGCGCGCTCAACGCCTGCATCTGCGTCGACCGCGACACACGCCGCTCGTCCGCCAGGTACGTGAGGTACGCAATGATCTCGCGCTCGCCGAGTTCGGCGGGATGCCGAATGCCGTGATATCTGATGTAGCGGAGGATCCAGCCCAGATATGCCTGCTCGGTACGCGGACTCAAATGTCGCGCACGCATGCGGCCTTTCACCTGCGCAATCAGTCGCGGCTTCTCTGCTGGCATACACTTGGCGCGGGCTCGGGAACACGGCGGAAGGCCGCAACTTGCGACCCCCGCCCGCCAAGCACGTCACCAAATCATTGCCGATACATCATTTGCTACACCCTCACGGCACCACCGCCGCCCCTCCCCCCACCACATTCGGCACGTTCTTCGCCCGCAACATCGCATTCAGCACCGCAAGGTCGGTGCCCAGCACGACGTCGAGCGCCGTCAGGTGCGTGCGCATCTGCGCCTTCAGGATCACCTGCACCTCCGCCTGCTGGTTGGTCGGCTTGAAGTCCCCGCCCGACAGCGTGCCGCCCAGATAGCCCAACTTGGCAATCAGCTTGGAGCCGAAGCGCACACCATCCTGGCCCGTGCCGGTCTGCCGGAGATCCACGAGGTTCATTTCGAGATCCACCAGCTTCGCGCCGAGCGCCGCCACCGCGCGCTGCACCTCGGCGTCGGCCGTCGCGCGGCCAAGGGCCTCGAGCTGCACCCGCACCGCCTCGATGCGTCCCACGGCGGCCGCGCCGGCGTTCATCTCCGTGCGCAGCGCCTCAAGCACCCGCACCTGCTCGGCGATCTCGGCCTCGCTGCCGCCGGTGTTGGGGTCCTTCCGCACCTCGAGTGACCGCGTGAGCGCCGCGCCGCCAACCGAAAGCCGCACGGTGTACGTGCCCGGCGCGACAAGCACCGACAAGCGCGACGTCCCCGGCGCCACCCGCCCCTCAACACCCACCGCGATGTACGGCGCGTACATCGGGCTCGTGAACAGCCGAGTCTCCGCCCCGGGCTCGTCGCGCAGGTCCCACGCGAGACGATTGATGCCCGCCACGTTCGTGCCTCGCAGCGTGCGCACCGTGCGCCCCTGCGCGTCAAGGATGGTGATGGTCGGCGCCTGCGCCGCCGGCGCCTTCAGGAAGTAGTTGATACTCGCGCCGTACTGCGGATCCTCGCCCGTGGTCGGGTCATCGTAGCTCGACGACGGCGACGTGATGGTGCGGAACCGGTACGCCGCGCGCGGCACGAAGAGGTGCGAAGCACTCGCCATCACCTCCGGCGTCATCTGCTGGATGGGCGCGAGATCATCGAGCACATAGAAGCCGCGACCGTACGTGGAAATCACGAGGTCGTTGAAGTGCTCCTGCACCACGATGCCCGACACCGGCGCATGCGGCAGGTCGGCCTGCAACGGCAGCCACTGCTCGCCGGCGTCGTACGACACATAGATGGCGTTCTCCGTGCCGAGGTACAGCAGCCCGCGCCGCACCGGATCCTCCGTGATCACCTTGGCGTAGCTGAGGTTGCTGCGCGGTATGCCGTTGGTGATCGCCTTCCACGTCTTGCCGTAATCCGCCGTCTTGTAGACGAACGGATCGCGGTTGTTCATCTGGTGGAAATCGACGGTGAGGTACGCGGTGGCCGCGTCATACTTCGACGGCACGATGCTCCGCACCGAGCCCCACACCGGCAGGTTCGGATTGTTCGCCGTCAGGTTGGTCCACGTCGCGCCATCGTCGCGCGTGAGCTGCACCAGGCCATCGTTGGTGCCCGCCCAGATGAGCCCCTTCTCCCGCGGCGACTCGGCGATGGCATACACCACGCCGGCGTATTCCACGCCGATGTTGTCGCCGGTGAGTCCGCCCGAGCTGCCCATGCGGCTGCGGTCGTTGAGCGTGAGGTCGGGACTGATCACCTGCCAGCTCTGCCCGCCGTCGCGTGTGCGATGCACGTGCTGGCTGCCCACGTAGATGGTGTTGTGGTCGTGCGGCGAGATCTGCAGCGGCGAGTCCCAGACGAAGCGGTACTTCACCCCCTCCGCCGGGCCGTTCGACTGCTGCGGCCAGACCTCGACCGACCGGAACTGCCGCCGGTTCTCCTCGAACCGCACCACGATACCACCAACCATTCCGGAACCCGAGGCGGTGGACCAGATGATGTTCGGATCCACCGGATCGGGCGTCGCCCAGCCGCTCTCGCCGCCGCCGACCGCGTGCCACTGGCCGCGCACGATGCGCCCACCGCCAAGCCGACTGTTGCTCGGCCCGCGATACGTGGGCTCGTCCTGCTTGTTCCCGAACACGTTGTACGGGATCATGTTGTCGGTCGTGACGTGGTAGATCTGCGCATTCGACAAGCGCTGCCGATACCAGGTGCGCCCGCGGTTCTGCGAGATCGAAAGCCCCTGGTCATGCGCCACGATCATCCGGTTCGCATTCGACGGGTCGATCCACATGTCGTGATGGTCGCCGCCCGGCGCCTGGAATCCTTGCCCCCCCTGGCCGCGCGTCAGCACGTTGATCGTGCGCCCGCCATCGATGGACTTGGAGAACGACGCGGTGAGGAAGTACGTCTCGTCCTCGTCATCGGTGGCCACGGCCATCCGCGAGTAATAATGCGCGCGCCC
>CAYHCW010000230.1:0-3785 GCA_964355025.1 uncultured Gemmatimonas sp.
GCGCTTACTGCACACCACGAAGGAACGCAGGACACGAAGGACGCACGAAGGCAGGCGTGGCGACTCTAAACAGAATCGCACGTCGTGCGTAAATTGGGGCATGGTATCCACGCGATTCCTTGCCCCCGTGTTTTTCTGCATTGCTTCACTCGCTGCGGCCCAGGCCCCGCGCGTGCACGTTACGCGCGACCGGTTGCAGCTCGATGGCCGGCTCAACGAGCCGGCGTGGCAGCGCGCTGACAGCATCGGCGATTTCCGCCAGAGTGACCCGGTGGAGGGCGCAGCCTCGACCGAGCGCACGGCGGTGCGCTTCATCTCGACGAGCGAGGGGCTGTGGATCGGCATCCACGCCTACGATCGCGAGCCCCAGCGCATCCTGCACGCCCAGCTGCGGCGCGACACCGAGTTCGACACGGATGACGCCCTCGCGGTGATGCTGTCGCCGTTGCAGGACAAGCGCACGGGGTTCGTGTTTGCCGTGAACCCAAACGGCGCCATGTCCGACGCCGAGGTGACCTCGTTCGAGAACATGAACCTCGACTGGGACGCCGTCTGGGATGCCCGGGCGCAGATCACCGGCGACGGTTGGGTGGCCGAGCTGTTCATTCCGTGGCAGACGCTGCGGTACCGCGCCAGCAGCACGGCGTGGGACGTGAACGTGATGCGTGCCATTCGCCGCAAGAACGAAGAGGTGCTGTGGAAGGGGTGGCGGCGCACCGAGGGCATCCTCTTTCTCGAGCGCGCCGGCACGGTTGAGGGATTCGCGGATCTTCCACCGCGCGCGACCGCCGAGGTGCGGCCGTACGTCTCGGCGACCGGGAATGGTGTTGCACGGGATTACGACGCCGACGGGCGCTTCGAGGTGGCAGGCGATGCCGGGATCAAGGGTGCGTTCGGCGTGGACGCCAAGCTTGCGCCGTCGCGCGGGCTGACGCTCGACCTCACCACCAATGCCGACTTTTCACAGGCCGACGTCGACCGGCAAGTGATCAACTTCACGCGCTTTCCGTTGTTCCTGCCTGAACGCCGTCCGTTCTTCACCGAGGGGGCCGGCATCTTCGGTTTCGGGCGCAACGAGGAAACGCAGCTCTTCTACAGCCGCCGCATCGGCCTGGCGCGCGACGGCACGGCGATTCCACTGCTGGCCGGCGCGCGGCTCTCGGGCCGCGTCGGCGCCCAGCAGGTCGGCGTGATCGCGGCGCGCACCGGCGGGGATCATCCCGCCACCGACGCCGTGGTGCGCGTGCGGCGCGACCTGCTGGGGCGTGGCTATCTGGGCGCGATGCTCACGGGGCGTGACGAGCGCGGAAGCGATGCGCGCACCGCCGCCGGAGTTGACGTCAATCTGCCGTTCATCATCAAGGGACAGAACCTCGTGTTTGCCGCTTCAACCGCGTGGACTCACGACAGCACGGGCGGGGCGCCAAACTACTCACGGCTCTTCATCGATTTCCCCAACGACATCGCCGATATCGCGACGCGATTCGAGCGGGTGGAGGCGGGATTCAATCCCGCACTGGGCTTTGTGCAGGATGACGGCATCTGGCGCTGGGCCGGGCAGATGAGGATCACGCCGCGACCGAACATCCCGTACGTGCGCCAGCTGCAATTCAACCTGCTCAACTACAACTACGTACAGCGGCTCGGTGGCGGCCTGAGCCACGCGAGCTTCGAGGTCACGCCACTCGGCGTGGATTTCAACTCCGGCGATGAAATTCAACTGCAACTGTCGCGCGAGGGCGATGCACCGACGGAAGCGTTCGAGGTGTTCGAAGGGACGACGGTGCAACCCGGCAACTACTGGTTCGACCGATGGGAAGTGTCGTACGAGGGGTCATCGCGGCGTGCCGTGCAGCTGAATGCGCAGGCCAGCTTTGGGCAATACTACGACGGCGTCGGCGAGAACTATGAGGTGGAGTTGCAGGGACGCTGGCAGCCGCACTTGCTCTGGGCGGTGGGGTATGACCTGACCGAAGCACGGTCGCCATCATCGCATTTCACCGCGCGCTCCGTGACCACGCGCGTGGACTATGCGGTGACCCCCCGATTGAACACGACGCTCTTTGCCCAGTGGAACAACGAATCCAACCGGGCGGCGCTGAATGCGCGCGTGCGCTGGACGCGCACCCCGGGGTCGGACCTGTACGTGGTGCTGAACAGCGCGTGGCCGACGGATCTCGATGGGCGCTCGATTCCGTGGGGGCGGCCGATGCGGAGTGGATTGGTGGTGAAGTACGTCCAATATCTCAGGTACTGACTGCCACCACGAAGGTTGAAGGACGCGAAGACGCGCGAAGAACGAGCATGAAAATGGGCCCGGGGACATCGCTGTCCGCCGGGCCCAATCCCAATTCCGTCCTTCGTGAGCCTTCGTGTCCTTCAACCTTCGTGGTCGAAGGTGAAATCTGCTACGGCTCGCGATCCTCGTTGAACGGGAACCCGCCGCCCGCGCCGCCGCTCACGCGCTCGACGCGCAGCACCTGCTTCATGGTCTGGCCACCGATGGTGATCGACACCAGGTAGTCACCGGTGCCAACCAGCGGCGCGCCGCCTCCGCCACGACGGCCACCGCCGCCGAAGAGGGCGCCGAGTCCGCCGGCGCCGCGACCACCGGCCACCGCGCCCAGCACGCTCATGAGCTGCTGCTGGTCGGGCATGGCGCCGGCGCCCGGCGGGCCACCCGCACCACCACCCTGGCCGCGCCCGCCGCCACCAGCGCCAGCCGGTGTCTCACCCGGACGATCCTGCCAGCGACCGGCCTGCGCGCCAAAGCCACCACCACCACCACCGCCGAAGGCGCCGAACTGCATGATCATCTGCTGCATGGCGTCGGGTCCACCGGTAAGCCCCGTCCGCACGCGATCAAGCATCGGCTTGGCCATCGTGCCTTCCTTCTCGATGGAATCGAGCGCGGCAATGATCTTGCGCACGTTGTTGGTCGAGTCGCGCAGTTCAGCCGGTGACAGCTTGGGCGACGGCGCGGCCTTGCCGCGGAAGTCCCACGTCATGCGATTGACGCCAGCCGAGCCCGGGCCCATCAGCGTGCGCAGCGTGTCACCCGACGCGTCCTGGATGACGATGCGCACCTGACCCGGATTGGCCGTGGCGAGCTTGTACGTGATCTCGGCGCCGTAGGCGGGGCTGCCCACCTGGAACAGCTTCTGCCCCACCGACTCGCCGTTGTACGGCTTCTCTCCCCACTGGTACGCCGTGCGCGGCTTGAACAGGTGCGCCGCCTTGGCCACCACCGCGGCATCCATCTGCTGCAGCGCGCTGATGTCGACAATCCAGAATGAACGACCGTGCGTGGCGGCAATCAGCTCGCCGTCACGCGGATGAATGGCAAGGTCCATCACCGGCGTTGAGGGCAGACCGGTCATGAACTTCTGCCATGACTTGCCCTGGTCGAGTGACGCGTAGACGCCCACGTCCGTGCCGACGAACAGGAGGTTCCTGTTTTTGAGGTCCTCGCGAATGACGTACGCGAAGTCCGGGCCGCCCGTCGGCAGGTTGCCGGCGATGGACGCAAACGTCTTGCCGCCGTCCTTCGTCATGACGACGTACGGAGCCATGTCGCCACGCCGATGGTTGTCGTACGCGACGTAGAACGTCAGGGAGTCGAAGTGCGACGGCTCGATGCGCGCCACGTAGGTGCCGGCCGGCACGCCCTTCACGTTGGCGGTGTGCTCGGTCCACGACCCGCCGTCGTTCCACGTCGACCAGAGTCGGCCGTCATCGGTGCCGGCGTACAGGATGCCCGGGCGCAGCGGCGACTCGTTGAGCGA
>CAYHCW010000230.1:3885-5478 GCA_964355025.1 uncultured Gemmatimonas sp.
CCGGTGGACACCTTGTAGCGGCCGATGTTGCCGCCCTGCGACTCGCCGTAGATGATGTCGGGGTTCGTCGGGTCCTGCGCCGTCACGAAACCGTCGCCGCCGTTGAACGTGAACCACATCGAATTGGTGATCATTCCCTGCTTGCGGCGCGACGGGCCGCACCACGAGCCGTTGTCCTGCGCGCCACCGCAGACGTTGTACGGAATGGCGTTGTCGAATGACACGTTGTAGTACTGGCCGATGGGGAGCTGGTTGGTGCCGTCCCAGTTGCCGCCATTGTCCCACGTCTGCGACACGCCGCCGTCATTACCGACGACGATGTGGCTGGGATCCTTGGGGTCGATCCACATGGCGTGATGGTCCACGTGCACGCCGACCGTCGCGTTGCCCGCCGTCTTGCCGCCATCATTGCTGTACTTCACCGGCGTGGACGACCAGAACACGCGGTCCGGGTTGTTGGGCGCGACGCGCACCTGCGAGTAGTAGAACGGGCGCACGTTGTCGTCGCTCGTCTTGGTCCACGTCTTGCCACCGTCCGCCGAGCGGTAGAGTCCGTTCGGGGACTTCTGCGCCTTCACCTTGGCGTCCTTCTTCAGGTTCGCGGCGGTGTCGGCTTCCATCATCAGGTACATCACGTCGGGGTTCGACAGGGCGATGGCGATGCCGATGCGTCCCTTGGTGGTCTCGGGGAGGCCGCCACCCTTCACTTCGGCCCACGTCTCGCCGGCGTCGGTGCTCTTCCAGAGCGCCGAGCCCTTGCCGCCCGAGTACTGGAAGTACGGGCCGCGCAGGCGCTGGTAGCTCGCCGCCCAGATGACCTTGGAGTCGCGCGGATCGAGCGCCACGTCTACAAAGCCCGTGCTGTCGTTGATGAACTTCTTCAACTGCCACGTCTTGCCACCATCGACCGTCTTGTAGAGGCCACGTTCCTTGTTGGTGGCCCAGGCGGCGCCGAGGGCGGCGACGTAGACGATGTCCTTGTTGGACGGATCGACGACGACGCGGCCGATGTGCTGTGTTTCCTTGAGGCCGATGAACTCCCACGTGCGGCCACCGTTGGTGGTCTTCCACATGCCAGCGCCCGGGGAGATCGAGTTGCGCGAGTTCGGCTCGCCCGTGCCGTAGTACACGGTGTTGGTGTCAGACGGGGCGATGCCGAGCATGCCGCCCGACGACACGTGCTCGTTCTCGAAGACGGCGCGGTAGGTCGTGCCCGCGTTTGTCGTCTTGAACAACCCGCCGCCAGCGGAGGACACGTAGAAGGTGCGCGACGGCCAGGGAATGCCGGCGACGTCGACGACGCGCCCCTGGTGATTGGCGAGGCCGATGTTGCGCCAGCGGAAGCCGGCGATGGTCGTGGAGTCGAGCTGGGCGGCCAGCGGGGCCGCGGCAACTGCGCTCAGGATGAGCAGTCTCAGGAGAGATCGCATGGGGGTGAGGGCTGGGGGTGGAGGCGGGCGGACGCGTCGAATAGCTACGCTTGGGGCTACTATAGTGTTGGTGGCGGAAACGGCGTACAGCACGTGGAACAGCGTACGGCACCGGAACAGCGTACAGCACCTGTAAGCTGTACGCTGTACGTTTTACGCCGTC
>CAYHCW010000231.1:0-5465 GCA_964355025.1 uncultured Gemmatimonas sp.
CCATCGGCTGCTTGGCCTTCTTTGCCGCCGCCAGCACGCTGTCCAGCGAATCGGCCTCGGCGAGTGCGCGCGGGTTCACCGTCTGCACCGCGTTGAGCGCCGGCCCTGCCTTGTCATAGGCGGCTATGCGGTCGAGGTACGACTGCACCAGCACGTGACAGGTGAGCTTGTTGGCCTTGAACGCCGCGTGCACCCCACCAATGGTGGCGTCGACGACGTCGAAGGACTGCGCGTCGGCGCCGAGCGGAAGCGCGAGCGTCACGGCAGCGAGAGCGTGAGCAATGCGAGGTGTCATTCTACTTGTTCCCCTTTTGTACCAGCGCCCGGACTTCGGTGAACCAATTGAGCACCACGACAAAACGCGACGGCGGCGCACCAGCGGCGCCCGGCGCGGCGGCTGCGGGCACGTCAGGCACAGATAAGATGAACCGCTTGCCATCGGGATGCAGGTCCCAATTGCCGATGCCCGACGCGTCGATGGCAGCCACCGGCTCGGGGGCGCGCACCACCACGGCCGGGGAACGGTCCACTCGCGCCCGGTAAAGCGTGTCCAGCGGCTGCCCCGCCCTCCAGAAATAGACAAACTGCCCGTCACGCGACCATCGGGGATGCGTGCCGCCGGACGGAGTGACTTTCCACTTGCCGTTCGGCACGGGAAAGTCGCGCAGCCACACGTCCTCACTCCCCGACTCGCGCGAGGTGAACGCCGCGAATTTTCCATCAGAAGACAGCGTCAACTCGTCCTCGAACCACGGCGCCGCCAGATACGGCTGCGGCTTCCCCCCGCCCTTCGGTGCCAGGGAAGCGATGTCACTCTGGCCCGCGACGCTCGTGGTGGTCAGGACGATCAGATCATCCGTCGGCCACCCCGTCGGCACTTGCGACCCGGGCATCGTCAGCAGCAGTTGGTCGGCGCCACTGTTGTCGGCCGCCTTCACATGGAGATGCCGCCCGGTGCCCGCCGAGTCCTTGCTGTACAGGATGCGCTTGCCGTCCGGTGACCAGATGGGATCGCGGTTGTCGCCATCAAAAGTCAGCTGCGTGTTGGTGCCGGTGACGACGTCGTACGTATACACGTCGCCGTCGCCGTTTCCGCGCACGGTCATCAGGACATAGGCAAGCACACGGCCATCCGGCGAAAACCTCGGGGTGATGCGACGACCGGCGGTCAATGGAATGGAATCGGCGGCTCCACCAAAGCGCGGCATCACGAGGCGCGTCGAGCCCAGCTGATTTGCGCCCGACGCCGCAGCGTCGTGCTGGATCAGCGTTCCGTTGATGGACACGGCGTAGCCGCGGCTGGTGATACTGCCCGCCACGCGGTCAAGCAGCCGCACCGATTTGCCGGTCACCGTGTGGCGCTTGAGGTCGAACGCCACGCCAAAGAGCCCGCCCTCCTCGGCCACGTACAACAGGTGCCCGCTGGCCGCATACGACGCAAGTCGCGCCCCCGGCACCAGCGTTATCGTGGAATCGGTCGCGAGGTCGCGCACCACCACGCTGCCATTCGCCGTCCCCAACACGCCGGAACCATCCGGCAGCAGGAACGCACGGCGGCCGGTCAATCCGGGTACCCGGACGGGCGTGCCGCCCGCCACTGGCACAATGAACATCCCCTCCGCACTCGAGTAGACGAGCTTGTCGTCGGTTCCCCAGTGCGGATTGAATGCGTTCACCGACTTCAGCACGGTGCTCACCCCGCCCCCCGACACCGAGACCTTCACCAACGACTGGTCGCTGGTTCGCCGGAAGACGATCCACTGGTTGTCCGGGGAAAACGACGGCATGGAGCCGGTTTCCGTTCCGGGGAGCAACCGGAAGTCGGCCGCGCCATCGAGGTTCCGCACGTAGATGGCGGGCGCCCCACCGCCCACGGCGCCGGTGTAGGCCAGCATCGAGCCGTCGGGCGAGATTTCGAGATCGCTCGCGGCCAGCATAGGCACGGGTCCCACCGTGAGGTCGAACCGCATGGTCGGTGCCGCTGGTTGCGGCCGCACCGCATTCCACGCGACGGCAGCGAGTGCGATCACCACCACGCCACCAACCGCCACCAGCAGTTGCCGGCTGGCGCCGCGCGCGCGCGGCGCGGCGACGTCGGTACCCGCGGCACCGGGAGTCGCGTACTGCGGGTTCACCAGCGCGGCCGCAAATTCCGCCGCCGTCGCAAACCGGTCGGCCGGCAGCTTGGCCAGCGCGGTGAGCACCGCCGCTTCCACATACTGCGGAATCGTCTTGCGCGTCATCGTCAGGCGCTCGGGGTCCGCGCTCAGCACCTTGGCAACGATGGCCTGCACCGTCGATCCGGTGAACGGCGCGTCGCCCGTGAGCATCTCGTAGGCGACCGCACCCAGCGCGTACACGTCGCTGCGCGCATCGATGGTCTTCTCGCCCATCGCCTGCTCGGGGCTCATGTACTGCGGCGTGCCCAGCGAGAGACCCGTCTGCGTCATGCGCTGCCCGCCCGCCGTCTGCACGGCGAGCGCGATGCCGAAGTCAGCCACCATCGCCTGACCATCGTGCAGCAGGATGTTCTCGGGCTTGATGTCGCGGTGCACCACGCCCTGGCGGTGCGCATAGTCGAGCGCGCTGGCCACCTCGCGCGCAATGCGCACCGCGTCGGGAATGGGCAGTTGCCGCTCGCGCTCAAGCCGTGCGCGCAGCGTCTCGCCGGTCACCACGGGCATTACATAGTACAGCAGGCCGTCGGCCTCGCCGCTGTCGAGCAGCGGCAGGATGTGCGGATGCTGCAGCCGCGCCGTGGTGCGAATCTCGCTCAGGAACCGCTCGCCGCCGAGTGCGGCCCCGAGGTCGGGGTGCAGCACCTTGATGGCGACGTCGCGTTCATGCTTGAGGTCGTGGGCCAGGTACACCGTCGCCATGCCGCCGGCGCCGAGCTCGCGCTCGATGCGGTAGCGGTCGGCGAGAGCGGCGGTGAGGCGTTCGAATGCAGTGCTCATCGCGGCACCCGTGCCTTCAGTTCCTGGAAGAAGTTCTCCACCACTACCAGCCTGCGCTGCTGCTGCCCCAGGCGATCCCGGATCACGATGAATCGACGGCCATCTGGAGCAACGTCAAAGTCGGCGACACCGCGAAGGGAAAACAGGACCCGCTGGTCGGCGATGGCAAACGAATTGCCCGGCACGACCGCGACCCGCACCAACTCGGCATTCCCGCTGCGAAAGAAGATCTCCTTTCCGTCGTGCGACCACGTCGCCTTCGATGCGCCGCTGGACGAGATCTGGTAGAGCCCCTGCGCGGTGTTCGGGAAGGGGCGCACGTAGGCCTCCATCGTTCCCGTGGTGTTCGCCTCGTAGAGCAGCCAGCGCCCATCGGGCGAGAGCGAGGCGTTGCGCTCGGTGAACTTTGACTTGACCAGTGACACCGGCGCGGAATCCACGCCGGGGCGGATGGCCGCGATGTCCCGGCTGGTACCCGTGCCGGCGACTTCGTACACCAGCCAGCGGCCATCTGCGCTCCACCTTGCCTGGTAGATGTGGCCGACGGCATGAAGCAGCGCAGCCGGTGAGGGGCTCGAGCCGTCCGCGCGCACGGCCGACAGATTGCTCGATCCGACGTACTGTCTCACGAAGAGAATCTGCGTACCGTCCGGATGCCAACGAGGCGTGTCGTTTACCCGCTCGAAGCTCAGCTTCGACAGCGCTCCGTGGGCGACGTCCAGTTGCTTCACCCAGATCTGTTCGCCGGTTGCGTCGACGATCGACACGGCAAGGCGCTTGCCATCCGGCGACAGCGCGAGTGACGTGAAGTCTCCGATCCACCCGGGATCTGCATCCGAGAAATCACCTCCGCGAGACACCCACCGCACTTCGCCCTGGTTGAACGTCGAGCCGGACGCGTACCACAGCGTTCCATTCTCGGAAATCGTGAGGTCTACGCCACCGCCGCCTCGCCGAATGCTGACCCCCTGAATCAGTGCCACCGGACTGCCCGCGAGCTCCAGGCGATCCTGGTCGAACGGCACCGCCATCAGCACGCCATCCGCCGTGACGTAGAGGATGTGCCCCGAGGTCGCGTATCGCGCAAAGACGCCGCGCACCAGCACGCGATGCCGGTGCGTCTTCAGGTCGATCACCGCGATGTCGTTGGTGTTCGACACGTTGACCCCGGGTCCGCCGCGATCGACGACGATCAGTACGCCTCGCCCGTTGGGCAACGGGTCCGGCCAGTTGTGCTGAAGTTCTCCGCCTGCGGAATCCCGCACGGAGACGTCCTCCGCCGTGCCACCGGTCTCCCGGATCCTCCGCAGGGGACCGATGCCGCTCGCGTCGAAGTAGATGAAACCGTCGTAGCCCCAGGCGACGCCGGGGCCTCCGACGCCCGTCGACGTCACCGACATGGGCGGTCCGCCGGTCAGCGCCGCCACCTTGATCTCAGAGCTCCCGGCGGTGCCGCTCATGAAGCCGACACGCCGCCCGTCCCGTGAGAAGAACGGGTTGAACGCTCCCTCCGTCCCCATGAGTTCCACGGGCTCCAGCTGGTCGCGCATCTTGATGAACAGGCGTCCCGTTTCACCGGAATACACGAGCTTCGACCCATCGGGCGACACCACCATGGGTGACCACTGCGTTGCACCCACGCGTTTTCCTTCGGGCAGCTCCACTTGGTATCGCGTGAGCGCCTCGGGTGACCCGGGACGCATCCAAAGCCACGTCGTCCCCAACGCAAATACAGCCATGAGCGCGAGGGCCGGAACCGCCGCGCGTTGACGCCAGACGGAAGACGCCGCCAGGCCGGGCCGCGTGGCATGGCCCGCAGGCGATGCAAACGCCGGATTGCCGAGCGCCTCGGCAAACGCCTTCGCACTCTCAAACCGGTCGGCCGGCAGCTTCTCCAGTGCCTTGCTCAGCGCGGCCGCGACGTGCAGAGGCACAGACTTCCGCAGCGTCGTCACTGGCGGCGCTTGTTCCGTGATGATCTTCATGATGATCTGCTGCGCCGATCCGCCCAGGTGAGGCGGCTGCCCGGCAAGCATCTCATACAGCACGCTCGCCAAGGAATACACGTCGCTGCGCGCCGAAATCTCCTTCTCGGCCGTTGCCTGCTCGGGGCTCATGTAGTGCGGCGTACCGAGGCTCAGCCCGGTCTCGGTCATGCGACCACCGGCCGCGGCACTCACCGCCAGCGCAATCCCGAAGTCGGCCACCATCGGCCGCCCGTCGTGCAGCAGGATGTTCTCTGGCTTGATGTCGCGGTGAATCACGCCGTGCGTGTGCGCGTAGTGCAGCGCGCTCGCCACGTCACTCGCGATCCGCACGGACTCCTCCACGCCGAGCTGCGTTTCGCGGTCAAGCTTGCTGCGCAGCGTCTCGCCCTCGATGAAGGGCATGACGTAATAGAGAAACCCCGCACTCTCCCCCGAATCGAACAACGGCAGGATGTGCGGATGCTGCAGCGCCGCCGTCGTCGTGATCTCCTGCACGAAGCGCTCGGCGCCCAGCACGGCC
>CAYHCW010000232.1:0-5456 GCA_964355025.1 uncultured Gemmatimonas sp.
GCATCTGCGCCTTGATGCGCAGCAGGCGCGCGGCCATCTCGAGGTAGTCGGCGGCTTCGTCGAGCTTGAGGTGATGCATGCGCTCGATGAACTGCTGGCAGACGCGGGCGACCGGAATGTCGTAGATGTCGACCTTCTCGTCGCGCACCAGCGCGAGGAGCAGGTCGAGCGGCCCGCTGTAGTGCGGGATGTCGACGACGAAGCCCGGCGCGCTCGCGCCGGCGGCGGCCGCGGGAATCAGCTGGTCCACGGGCTCGACAGGACGTAGGGGAAGAAGAGGGACGACGCGACGCGGTTCAGGTAGAACACCGGCGTCATCCACGCCGTCAACAGCGGTCGCCCGAAGCTAATGAGCACCATGAGCAGCAGGAAGCCGTACGCGCCGATGCGCTGGTAGTACACCGCCCATCGCGGCGGCAGCAGGTACTTCATGACGTGCGACCCGTCGAGCGGCGGAATGGGGATCAGGTTGAAGCCGGCCAGCACGAGGTTGATGATGATGCCGAAGCGAAACATCAACTGCACCAGCGACAGGGTGTCGTTGAGGGCCGGCAGCGCGTGCCCCAGCATCCCCAGGCCGATGACCATCGGCACGAGGAGCACGGCAATCATCAGGTTGGTGACGATGCCGGCCATCGAGACGATGATGTCGCCCCGCTTGAGGTGTCGAAAATTGGCGGGATTCACGGGCACCGGCTTGGCCCCGCCGAAGGCGAAGCCCAGCGTGAACCACATGATGACCGGCAGGATGACCGTCATCCACGGGTCGATGTGCCGCAGGGGATTCCACGAGAGGCGGCCCAGCAGATGGGCGGTGTCGTCGCCCTCCCGGTATGCGGCGTAGCCGTGCGCATACTCGTGCGCCACCATGGAGAACAGCAGGATCGGAGCGACGAGCAGGAACTGCTGGAAGTTGGTCACGCCGTCGTCGCCGGGGGAGAATGAGGCCCATCGCGGGCAGTCAAACGTAAAGCTAGGCGGAGTGGGGGGTGGGTGGTAGGTGCTAGGTGCTAGGTGGTAGGTGCTAGGTGGTAGGTGACAGGGGGTGGGCAGCAACCGCTCTCTCACCTTGACTTGGCGCCTTTCCCGGGTATTTTTATCAGGCTAGCGCCTTGTGGCGCACGTTTGAACTATCAAAGAGAGCCTGCCGAGTGCCGAGAATCGCGTCCGCCAAGAAGAACATGCGCAAGACCCGTGCAGCGACCGTGCGCAATCGTGCGCAACGCGCCGCGCTTCGGACTGCCCTCAAGAAGGCCCTGACGCCTGCATCCACGCCTGCTGAGCAGCGGGTCGCCGTCCAGCTCGTCGACCGCGCCGCCCGCAAGGGCCTGGTGCACAAGAACGCCGCGGCGAGGCATAAGAGCCAGATCGCGCGAAAGAAGGCGTAGGCTTTCGTAGAGTACGACAGAGAACTACAGAAGACGACAGAGTACGACAGAGGGGCCCATCCACAAGACGGGCCCCTCTGTCGTTCTCTGTATTACTCTGTCGTACTCTGTAGTTCTCTCCCCCTACATTGCCGCCAACTCCCCCCCACACCGCTCACAGTACCACTCGGTCGGGAAGTTGAGCGTGCCGCACTCCTGGCACTTGAGCGACTTCACGGCCTCGCTGCTGCGCGGCGTCGGGCGGCCAAAGAAACTCTCGCGCGGCGGCGTCATTTCCTGGCTCACCCGCGGTTCAGGCATGGCGTCGGGATACTCGAGCGGCGGCTCGGGCACCGTGTATGACGCCTGCGACGGACGCGGCGGCTCAGGTGGCGCAATCGGCGCAGCATCGGCGGAGAGCCGTGGCGCCGCCAGCGGCGTCGGTCGCCCGACCACTGTCTTGAGGAACGCCAGCTCGTCGAAACCCGGTTCCAGGGGCATCGCGGGCTCCATCGACGCGATGATCGACTGCTCCTGGATCTCGATCGCCGGCGGTTCCGGCACGGCGGCCACCGGCTCCGGCGCCCAGGAGGGATCCGCGCCGACGAGCAGCGTGTCCACGCTCACCACGCCAGGCTCCGCCTCGGACTCCGCCTCGGACTCCGCCTCCGGCACGCCCTCTACGGGTGCAGACCAGACGATCGCGGGATCGTCGGACGCCGTGGACGCCGTGGCGGCAGTGCCGGACACTTCATCAAGCACGCTGCGCAGCCGCGTCAACTCCTCGCGCAACGCGTCGCGCTCACCAGCGGCCGACGTGATGTCGTCATCCAGCTTGGTGCGTCGCTTCTCCCACTCGCGGTCAGAGAACTCGCCAACGGCCGCGCGCAGTTCGGCCTCGGCGCGTTCCTCCTGCTTGGCAGCGAGCGCCTGCTCCTTGTCGACGAGGCGACCGGCGACGTCAACGGCTGCCAACTGCACCGCGTCGGACGCCGCCACCAGCTTGACCTGCACCTTGTCCAGCTTGACGGTGTAGTCGTCGTGCACGCGCTGGTAGACGGCCGGCAGCGAGTCGGCGCGCCGCCCGTCGAGCGCCGTCATCCATCCGGCGATCTTGCGTCGCTCGGCAAGCAGTTTTTCGACGGACTCGACCGAATGCGGATCGGACTGGCTCATGATCGGATCACCTTGTTGCGCGCCGCCACACGCTGCGCGTCGAGCGCGTCGAGGGCGTCGGGAGGCAGGGACGGAACGGGGCCCAGCGCGCGCGCCGCCCACACAATGCGGGCGCCGTGCTCCAGGCTCTCCATGCGCATGTGGGCATCGGCCAGGGAACGACCGACGGTCAGGGCGCCGTGATGGGCCATCAGGAAGGCGTCGTGTGACGCCCAGTAGGGATCAAAGGCGTCGGCAACCGCCGTGCTGCCGGGCGTAGCATACGGCACGAGCGGCACGTGCCCAACCCCGGCGCGAAGCTCGGCCAGCGACGCGCCGTCCAGCGCGATGCCGGCGACGGCGAAGGCCGTGGCCATCGGCGGATGCGCGTGAACGACCGCGTGCACGTCGGCGCGCCGCTGGTAGGCGCGCAGGTGCACGGCCATTTCGGACGAGGGACGCCGTGCGCCGCGGCGCACCGTGCCATCAAGTCCGAGTTCCACGAGATCCTCCGGGCGAACGTCTACCTTCGAGAAGCCGGCCGGCGTGATGAGCAGCAGGTCATCGGCGAGTCGGACGGAGACATTCCCGTCCTCGCCCGCGATGAGACCCCGTTCATGCAAGCGGCGGCAGACGGCGCAGACCGCCTCCCGGAGTTCGTCGGTCCGAAGCGTGGCGGCTACCCCATCCGTTGGTAGACGACCCGACCGTCCACGAGGGTACATCCGACGCGTCCGTGCAACGTCCGGCCACCATAGGGGGTATTGCGCCCCTTGGTGAGGAAGGCGTTGGGGTCCACCGTCCACGCCAGATCGGGATCGAACACGGTGATGTCGCCCAGCGACCCGCGGCGCAGTGCCCCGCCCGGGAGCCCGAAGATCCGCGCCGGCGCGCACGCCATGCGGTCGATGAGCGTGCCCAGCGAGATGATCTGCGACTTCACGAGCCAGGTGAGATTGACCGCAAGCGCCGTCTCGAGCCCGACGATGCCGTTGGGCGCATTGCTGAACTCGCGGTGCTTGTCGTCGTTATGGTGCGGCGCGTGGTCGGTGGCGATGACGTCGATGGTGCCGTCCTTCACCGCCTGCTGCACGGCCTCCACGTCGGCCTGCGACCGCAACGGCGGGTTCATCTTGGCGTTGGTGTCGTATCCCTCCACCTCGGCTTCCGTCAGCGACAGGTGATGCGGGCAGGCCTCGGCGGTCACCCGGATGCCCCGCTCCTTGCCCCAGCGAATGAGCTCCACCGACCCCTTGGTGCTCATATGGCAGAGGTGCACGTGGCCGCCCGTGAGGCGCGCCAGCAGGATGTCGCGAATGGCCATGATCTCCTCGGCCTCCGCGGGAATGCCCTTGAGGCCGAGCCGCGCCGACACGAAGCCCTCGTTCATGTCGCCGCCGGCGGCGAGCGTCGGCTCTTCGCAGTGGTCGGCCACGGGAATGCCGAAGGTGCGGGCATACTCGAGTGCGGTGCGCATCAACTGGGCGCTCACCACGGGCTTGCCGTCGTCACTCACCGCCACGGCGCCGGCACCCACCATCTCGCCAAACTCGGCGAGCCGCTCGCCCTTCTGTCCGATGGAGATGGCCCCGTACGGATAGACGCGCGCGGCGTTGGCGGCGCGTCCCTGCTTGAGCACAAATCCGACGGCGGCCTGATTGTCGGTCACCGGGTCGGTGTTGGGCATCGCGCAGACGGCGGTGAAGCCGCCGGCCGCGGCCGCGCGCGCGCCCGAGAGGATCGTCTCGACGTCTTCGCGCCCCGGTTCGCGCAAGTGGCAGTGTACGTCGATGAATCCGGGCGCCACCACCTGCCCCGAGCAATCGATGACGATGGCGCCGTCGGGCGTGCCAAGCGTTCCGCCCACGCTCTCGATCTTGCCGTCGCGCACCAGCAGGTCGCCGACGGCGTCGAGGCTGGTGGACGGGTCGAGGAGGCGCCCGCCGCGGAGGAGTACATCGCGCGCAGTGGTCATCAGCGGTCGCCTCCCTTGGCGGCCTCGGCGAGCGCCGGCATGTTGCCGGCCAGGAGATAGAGCACGGCCATTCTCACGGCAACCCCGTTGGTCACCTGGTCGAGGATCACGGAGTGCGGTCCGTCGGCCACGTCGCTGTCGATCTCAACGCCACGATTCATCGGGCCCGGGTGCATGATGAGCACATCGCGCGGCGCGCGGTCGAGCCGCTCGCGCGTGACGCCGAAGACGCGGTTGTACTCACGCAGCGACGGAATGTAGCCGGCCGTCATGCGCTCCAGCTGGAGGCGAAGGATGTTCAGCGCATCGGCCCACTCGATGGCCTGCTCGATGCGGTCGAACACGTGCACGCCGAACTCCTCGATGGCGTTCGGCAGCAGCGACCGCGGGCCGCAGACCGCCACTTCGGCGCCGAGCTTGGTGAGGCCCCAGATGTTGGAGCGCGCCACGCGCGAATGCAGCACGTCGCCGCAGATGCAGACGCGCTTGCCGGCCAGGGTGCCGAACCGCTGCCGCAGGGTGAGCAGGTCGAGCAGGCCTTGCGTGGGGTGCTCGTGCGTGCCGTCGCCGGCATTGATGACGCTGCTCTCGATGCGCTCGCCGAGGAAACGCGCCGCGCCCGACGACGCGTGGCGGATGACCACCATGTCGATGCGCATCGCCTCGAGGTTCTTGGCGGTGTCCACCAGCGTCTCGCCCTTGGACACCGACGAATTGGCGACGGCGACGTTGACGGTGTCGGCCGACATGCGCTTCTCGGCGAACTCGAACGAAATGCGCGTGCGGGTGGACGCCTCGAAGAAGAGGTTCACCACCGTCGCGCCGCGCAGCGTCGGCACCTTCTTGATGGTGCGCTCGCTGATCTCGCGCAGCGGCTCGGCGGTGTCGAGAATGAGGTTGATCTGTTCGGCGGAGAGAAACTCGAGGCCAAGCAGGTCCTTGCCGAGTGGGGCCGTCAC
>CAYHCW010000233.1:0-5454 GCA_964355025.1 uncultured Gemmatimonas sp.
CGCCTGCGGCATGATTGGGCGCTGGGGGGCGGCGATGATCCCCATTCGCGGCCATAACAACGTGCAGGGCGCCAGCGACATGGGGGCCATTCCGTTTGCCTACACGGATTACCAGCGCGTAGACGACCCCGCCGTGCGCGCGATGTACGCCGCCGAGTGGGGCATCGCGCCCGAGCGGCTGTCGCTCGAGGTCGGCCGCAAGGTCACGCAGATCGTCGGCAGGGAGTCGCCGGTGCGCGGCATGTACATCATGGGTGAGAACCCGATCATCTCGGACCCGGATGTCTCGCACGCCGAGGAGTGGTTTCGCGGGCTGGAATTCCTGGCGGTGCACGACCTGTTCCTCACCGAGACGGCACGCTACGCCGACGTGGTGCTGCCGGGAGCGTCGTTCGCGGAGAAGACCGGGACCTTTGTGAACACCGAGCGGCGCGTACAGCTGTCGGAGAAGGCCATCGAGCCGCCGGGTGCGGCGCGCGCCGACTTCGACATTCTGGTGGAGCTGTCGCGGCGGCTCGGCCTGGCGACACCGTATCGCCACAGCGGCGACGTGATGGACGAAATCGCGCGGGTGACGCCGACGCTGCGGGGCGTGTCGCACGCGCGGCTGCTCGAACACCGCCACGGCCTGCAGTATCCGATCCACGATGCGCAGCACCTTGGAACCGCCTTCCTCTTCGACGACCGTTTTCCGACACCTGACGGCCGGGCGACGATGGTGCCGGTGGAGTACCTGCCGCCGGCCGAACTGCCGGACGCCGAGTACCCGTTCTTCCTGAACACCGGCCGGCAGATGTATCACTGGCACACCGGCACGATGACGCGGCGCTCGACGGCACTCGATGCGCGCGAGAGCGGGCCGATTGTCGAACTGCATCCGGCCGACGCCGCGGCCCTGGGCGTGCAGGACGGCGACGAGGTGCTGGTGACCTCGCGCCGCGCGCAGATTCGCATTTCCGTGCGGATCAGCTCGCGCGTGGCCCGGCACCAGGTGTTCGTGCCGATGCACTACCGCGAGGCGGCCGCCAACCTGCTGACCAACCCGGCGCTCGACCCGTACGCGCACATTCCCGAGTTCAAGGTGTGCGCCGTGCGCGTGGAAGCGGCGGCCGTGACGGCGAGCGTCTGACGATGGACCTCGGCCTGCGGGGAAAAGTGGCGCTGGTTGGCGGCGCGTCGTCGGGCCTCGGGCGGGCGATCGCCGAGGAGCTGGCGTCGGAGGGATGCGACGTGGCCATCGTGGCGCGTACGCACGACGCGCTGCAGGCGGTGGCGGAAGATCTCGTGCGGCGCTTCGGCGTACGCGTGATCGCGCTCCCCGCCGACCTCGCGGCGCCCGGTGCGCCGGCGGAGTGCGTGCGACTGGCGGAAGCGGCGCTGTCTCGCGTGGACATCGTCGTGGCGAATGCGGGCGGCCCTCCCATCACGACGGTGCGCGAGGCAACGACCGAGCAGTTCGAGCGGGCGCTGCGGCTCAACCTGCTGGCCTCGGTGGAGCTGGCGCAGGCCGCACTGCCCGGCTTGCGCTCGCGTCGCTGGGGGCGCGTGATCTTCCTGACATCATTTGCCGCCAAGCAGCCGCAGCCGGGCCTGCTGTTGTCGAACACCGCGCGCGCCGGCCTGCTGGGCTTCGCCAAGACGATGGCCAACGAGGTCGCGGCCGACGGGGTGACGGTCAACACGGTGCTGCCCGGCCACTTCGACACGGCGCGGGCCGCGGCGCTGGCGAGCCAGCGGGCCGCGCGTGAGGGGGTGGCGGTGGAGGAGCTCCTGCAGCGGCGGGCCGCGCATGTGCCGCTGGGACGTGTCGGCGATCCGCGTGAGATGGCGGCGGTGGTCGCGTTCCTCGCGTCGGACCGCGCGAGCTT
This sequence comes from uncultured Gemmatimonas sp., assembly GCA_964355025.1. GTDB lineage: Bacteria > Gemmatimonadota > Gemmatimonadetes > Gemmatimonadales > Gemmatimonadaceae > PNKL01. The sequence continues at coordinate 1,869 of CAYHCW010000233.1, forward strand.
CGTGACCGGGACGGCCATCCAGGTGGACGGCGGCCAGACCGCGGGGCTGCTATGAACTCGCCGTCGTCGCGGGCGCCGTGACGTCACCCGCGCGCGGCAGGTAGATCGCCACGTCGGTGCCCTGGCCCTCCTGGCTCTCCACGACCACGAAGCCGCCAGCCTGTGACACGACGCCCTGCACCATGGCGAGGCCGAGTCCTGCGCCACGTCCCGGTGCCTTGGTGGAGAAGAACGGCTCGAACATGCGGTGGCGCACCTCGCTCGTCATGCCGATGCCGGAATCCTTGACGGTCACGCGCACAAAATCCCCGCGCCGCGCCGCGGGATGGCGTGCCACGAAATCGTCGTCCACGATCTCGTTGAGGGTGGAGAGGAGCAGCGTTCCGCCGTGCGGCATGGCATCACGCGCGTTGCGCGCGACGGTGACCAGCACGGCCTCCAACTGCACGGGATCGATGCGCACGGGCCACAGCGCTTGCGCCGGGCGCATGACGATGCCAATGCCGTTGCCGTCCCCCAGCAGGCGGTGGAGCATGCGGTCCGCGCCGCGCAGGACGTCGTTGACGTCGACGACCCGGGGATCGACCGGGGTGCGACGGGCGTAGGCGAGGAGCTGCGACGTGATGTCGGCGGCGCGCCGCGCCGCGCGTTCGATCTCGCGCAGATCGGTACGCCGCGGGTCGTCGAGGTCGAGCGACGAGTTCACCAGGCTCGCGGTGGCGAGAATGCCCGTGACGATGTTGTTGAAGTCGTGCGCAACGCCGCCGGCAAGTCGGCCGATGGCCTCGAGCCGCTGCGTCTGCGCCTCGCGTTCGAGGCGCTCCCGCCGGTCGGTGATGTCGCGCACGAATTGGGTGGCTCCGACGATCTCGCCCACGTCGTCGCGCATGGGATTGTAGGTCACTTCGAATTCCCGGAAGCCGGCGCCGGGCGTGCCGAACTCCTGGGTGACGGTGAGCGACTCACCCGTGAGCGCGCGTCGCCAGTGCTCGGTGCTCGACGTGGAGGCGGCGGTGCCACCCGAGACGGCGTTTCGCAGCGAGGTCCCCACCGTGGATGGGACGCCGAGGGCGGCGCCGAAACCCGCCTCCCACGCGGCGTTGACCGCGACGAGCCGAAGGTCGCGGTCGACGGCGGCGATGGCATCGCTGGCGCCCGCGACCAGCGAATGCAGCCGGGCGTGTGCCGCCGCCAGCTGGCGTTCGGCATCGCGCCGCTCATCGAAGGCGGCGGCCAGCACGAGGCCGCTGACGCTCACGAGCCCCAGGTAGCCCTGCGTCAGGAGCAGCAGTGATCGTGCGCCGCCGGGATACCAGCGTTCCGAATAGCCCAGCGTGACACCGACGGCGACCACCACACCGATGGCGGTGATCAGCGCGGCCGTCCCCGCCACGCCAAACCGGGCCCCGGCCCAGACGAGCACGGGAAAGAAGACGAAGGTGAGCGGCAGCGGAAGACTGGCGCCGGCCTGCACCGACAGGAGCGCGACGGGCGCCACGACCACGACCGCGATGAGGGCCAGCACCTCGAGGACCGCGCCGCGCTCGACGCGCCGGCCCTTCCTGACCCACTCGGAGAACGCGAGTACGAGCGGCGCGACCAGCAGCACGCCAACGCCGTCGGAGACCGCCCAGTCGGCAAACGACGTCCGCACCATCTCTGGCGAGATGAGGAGCGCGAGCCCCATCGCGGTGAGGGCACCGAGCGTCGGCACGAGCACCGCGTTGAGCGTGAACAGGGCAACGATGAAGCGCACCGTCCGGAAATCGAACGTCGGGCCGACCGCGGCGCACAACAGGCGATAGCCCACCAGCGCTTCGGCGCAGGTCACGAGCGTATACGCGAGTTGCAGCGTGAAGGGGTTGCCCGCCCAGAGGCCAGCCGCGAGGTCGGCGAGCAGGACCGACGCCACGAGGCCGCGCCAGTGCGCACGCGGCACGGTCATGAGGAACGCGAGGAGCAAGCCCCCGGCGGGCCAGACGGCAGTGATGCCCGTGTACGGCTCGATCAGCGCGAGGGACATCCGCGCCACGACGAAGTACACCAGCGCGCGCGGGACGACGCTGATCCATGCCGTGACGGCCGAGGGTCGCTTGGCCTGCGCAGTAACCACATGCACTCCCAGGTGAGCCCAGCGGGGAACCGCCCGCCCAGCGTCGGACGTCGGGCGGCACGCGCCGACATGCGTAGAAATAACACCGCCGCCCCGCGCTTTCGCCAGCGAACGGCCGCGAAGTCGGGCGGTGACCCTTCCATCGGACGATCTGACGGGCGACGTTTCAGTGTTCCATGCACTCCTGTGTCCTGGAATGCGACCGCCGACTGCAGCCGGCCGGCGATCGGTCACCCAGCTTCCGGAGTTTCAGCGCGTGAAAGCGCTCGTCAAGGAAACCCCCTCCGTGGGGTTTGTAATGAAGGACGTCCCGGTTCCGACGATCAGGGACGATGAAGTGCTGATCCGTGTCTCCCGTGCCGGTGTCTGCGGCACCGACGTTCACATTCACGAGTGGGATGACTGGGCCAGGGGGCGCTGCAAGCCGCCGTTCGTGGTTGGCCATGAGTTCGCCGGCACCGTGGTGGAAGCCGGCAAGCTGGTGACCGACGTGCACGAAGGTGACCGGGTGACGGCCGAGGGGCACATCGTCTGCGGCCGCTGCCACCTGTGCCGCACCGGCAATGGCCACGTCTGCCCGAATACGCGCATCATCGGCGTCGATCGCGACGGCTGCTTTGCCGAGTACATCGCGATGCCCGCCGGCAACGTCTGGCACCTCGACGATGACATTCCCTTCGAGATCGGCGGCATCCACGACCCGATGGGGAACGCCTTTCACACGGCGCTGACGGCGGAGATTCCCGGCAACACGGTGCTCGTCACCGGCGCCGGCCCGATCGGCATCTTTGCGGTGGGCATCTGCGTGGCGGCCGGCGCCAGCTGCGTGATTGCCAGCGATGTGAACCCGAAGCGGCTGGCGCTCGCCAAGAACATGGGCGCGCATTTCGTGGTGCAGCCCTCCGAGGTGGAGGCGACGGTGCGCGCGGCGACGAACGGCCTTGGCGTGGACGTCGTGCTCGAGATGAGCGGGGTGCCGGCGGCGGTGCACCAGGCGTTCAAGGAAGTGCGCGTGGGGGGCCGGGTGCAGATGCTCGGCATTCCGGCCAAGCCGATGGAGATCAACCTCGCGACCGAGATCATCTTCAAGGGCGTGACGGTGTACGGCGTGGTCGGACGCCGGATGTACGACACGTGGATCCAGATGTCGCAGTTCCTGCGCTCGGGGAAGTTCGACCCGACGCCGGTGATCACGCACCGCTTCCCACTGGAACAGCACGCGGAAGCCATTGCGGCGATCAAGTCGGGCGAGGCGGGAAAGGTGGTGTTTGAGATCGGATAATTAGAGCGCACGAGCGCACGAGCGCACGAGCGCTGGATCACCAGACGGCTGACCTTACAACTACCATGTCGCTCAATACTGCATTCACTAATTCGCTCGAGTCCTCCGTCGCGCAGCTCAAGGCTGACGCGGTCTACAAGCGGCTGGACTATCCGGGGGCCCCGCCATCGGCAGGGGTCCGCATGGAAGGG
>CAYHCW010000234.1:0-5437 GCA_964355025.1 uncultured Gemmatimonas sp.
TGCGGAGCGACAACGCGCTCACCATCACCATCGTGCCGGAGAAGAAGTGATGCGCCCGACACTCGTTGCATTTGCGCTGGCCGCCGCGGCCGGCACGCTGGCCGCGCAGGACTTCCCGACGAAGCCGCCGGCTCCAATGCCGGTGAAGGCCGCACAGTTCCCGCCGTTCCAGGAAGCCACGCTTCCCAACGGCCTCCGGCTGCTGGTGGTGGAGAACCACAAGCTCCCCGTCATCTCGGTCCAGCTGGCATTCGCGGCCGGCGGCACCTATGACGCCGCGGGCAAGGTCGGCACGGCCGACATGGTCGCCGCACTGCTCACTCAGGGCGCCGGCAAGCGCACGGCCGACGAGTTCTCGGCTGCCATCGAGGGCATCGGCGGTTCCATCGGGGCAAGCGCCGATCCCGATTTCCTGACGGTCAGCGCGAACTTCCTCACGAGCGACGCGGCCTTTGGCATGGGCCTGCTGGCCGACGCCGTGATGCGCCCGAGTTTCGCCGACAAGGAGGTGGAACTGGCGCGCACGCAGACGCTGTCGACGCTGCAACTGGAGCAGTCGCAGCCGGCGGCTATCGCCGCGCGGTTCTTCGCGAAGGGGCTCTACGGCGCGCATCCGTACGGCCGCCGGCCTGATCCAACGTCGGTGAAGGGCATCTCGCAGGCGGACCTGAAGGCGTTCCAGGCGGCCCGCATTCGTCCGTCGGGCGCGCTGCTCGTATTCGCCGGCGACATCTCGCTGGCCAAGGCCAGGGCGCTGGCGTCCACGGCATTTGCCGGATGGGCAGGCGCGACGCCGGCGACGGTGGAGGCCGCGCTCCCGCCGGCGCGCACGGCCACCGAGATCCTGCTGGTGCACCGCGCTGGGTCGGTGCAGAGCAACATCCTCGTCGGCAACCTCACGTGGGGACCTGGCGATTCGCGCGTCTACGGCGCGCGCCTCGCCAACCAGGTACTCGGTGGCGGCGGCGACTCGCGGCTCTTCCTCATCCTGCGCGAGCAGAAAGGATGGACGTACGGCGCGTACTCCGGTTTCACGCGTTTCAAGGGCACCGGCTACTTCCAGGCGAGCGCCGAAGTGCGCACCGACGTTACCGATTCTTCACTCGTGGAGTTGCTGAATCAGGTGAGGCGGATAGGCACCGAGACCATTGACGCCAAGGAGTTCGACGATGCCAAGTCGTCGCTCGTCGGTCGCTTTCCACTGCAGGTGGAGACCTCCGCGCAGGTGGCGGGGCAGGTGACGATGGCCCGGCTGCTGGGGCTTCCGCGTGACTACGTGCAGACCTACCGGCAGAAACTGGCGGCGGCAACGCCCGCCAGTGCGCGCGCCGCGGCGAAGGAGGGCATCAAGCGCGATGCCGCCCTCATCGTGGTGGTTGGCGACGGCGCCAAGATTTACGACAAGCTCAAGGGCATTGCGCCGGTGAAGATCGTGAACGTCGACGGCGAGCCGATGACGCCGGACGACTTCAAGGTGAAGGCGCTCGACATCGACGCCAAGGCGCTGACGGCGCGCACCGATTCCTTCGCCGTGATCCTGCAGGGCAACGCCATCGGCTCACAGGTGGGCACGCTCGCAAAGGTCGCCGGCGGGTGGAAGTACACCGAGACGACGACGATTGCGATGGCCGGCATGCAGCAGAGCACCACGCTGACGTTCAGCGATGCGCTGGAGATGCAGGAGGTGCATCAGACCGGCATGCAGGGCGGCCAGGCGGCAAAGATCGACGTCAGCTACGCTGGTGGTCGGGCCAAGGGCTCGGCGACGACGCCCAGCCAGACGGGGCCCAAGACCGTGGCGGTGGACGCCGAGATGCCCAAGGGGGCGATTGACGACAACGCGATCCTGCCGATGATCGGCCTCCTGAAGTGGGCCTCCGGGGCCAAGATTCCGGTGGCCGTCTTCCAGAGCGGAAAGGGAACCGTGGCGCAGTGGACGCTGAGCGTCACCGGCGAGGAGAAGGTGAAGGTGGCCGCCGGTGAGTTCGACGCCTGGAAGGTGGAGATGAGTGGTGGCGAGGCGCCCATTACCCTGTGGGTGAGCAAGACGAACGCGCGGGTGGTGAAGCTGGTGCCGGCGGGGATTCCGATTGCGTTTGAGCTGGTGAAGTAACTGCGAAGCGGAACGCGGATTCCGGAATTGGAATTCGAAGGCTGAAGTCGAAGCGGAATGCGGAAGGGGGTGCCAGTCGTGGCGCCCCCTTCCGTTTCCAAGTCCGCTGTCCGTTTCGCGTTCCGCATTCGGATTCCAATTCCGGAATCCGCGTTCCGGTTCAATTCGGAGTCAGCCCCGCTTCGCGCGGAAACCTCAGCACCCGCTCCACCTCCGCCTGCGCCGCCAGCATCCGCTCCACCTCCGCCGACACGTCCGCCGCCAAGCCAATGTGCGTCGTCAGCCCGGCCACGGTGAGCGACCCGGCGTGCAGGCGCAACAGGTTCAGCCGGATGGTCTCGAGCGCGCCCACCGTCTCGCCGAGCTTGGCCTGCATGGCGTCACGGGCGTGCTGGATGGGCTCGTAGGCGGCTGAAGTGGCCGCTTCGCCCGCGTCGTTCAGCGCTTCCTGCAACTCGTCGAGGTGGTGGCGCAACGCCTGGGCGTCGTCCTGCAGGCGGTGCAGCACCGCAGGCAGGTCGCCCAACTCCTCGCGCGTCGCCCTGGGCAGGCTCTCGAACAGGTTCTCGGCGGCCATGCCGAGCGACAGCTCGGTGGCGCGGTGCGTCATCGCCGACGCCACCACCTTGCCGCGCAGCAGGTGCCGGGCGACCGCCCACGCCGCGCGGCCGATGCGTCCGTTCCAGACGCGCGACCAGAACCCGGTGTCGACGTCACGGCGGCCCTGGAGGAGGCTGAGGTAGCCAATCAGGGATGGGAAAAGCGCCGCGCCGGAGGCGAAGTACAGGCGGATGCCCCATGCGTCTGCAGAGCCATCGCCAGACAAAAAGTACGAGAGGGCGATATCGACGATCGAGATCACGTACGCGACCCCGGTGACTTTCGCGGTTAGCTTCAGGATGCCCTCGAGGGCCGATGGCCCGCGTGCCTGCGCCAACGCATGCTCTTCGCGCGAGTTCTCGATCTCCGCCTTGAAGGCGGGGGCAAGATCCATGTGGGCAAAGCCAAGCGTCGCCAGCCGGCGCGCTGCGGCCACGAGCCCGGCAAACGGCAAGAGCGTGAAGCCGACGCCAAGGGAAGTCCAGCCGGCGACTCCACCGTTGTACGCCGCGATGATGATCGAGCCGGCGAGCACACTGCCGGCCAGCAGCAGCGTGCCCCCGCTGTCCATTCGTCCGTTGCGCCGCACGAACGCGCGCAGCGCCACCGGGAGTTCGCGCCGCTGCTCGAGCGCGACTCCGAGTTGTTCCGCCAGCGCGCTTGCGCTCGCCGGCCGGTGCGCCGGGTCCTTCGCGAGGCAGCGGTCAATCAGCGATGCCACCTTGCGTGGCACCGACAGGCCTTGGGCAGCCAGCAGGGGAGCCTGTTCGGTGACTTGCTTGGCGAGCACCTCGGTGGGCGTGCTGCCTTCGAATGGCAGTCGCCCGGAAAACGCATAAAACGCCGTCGCACCGAGGGAGTAGAGATCGCTGCGTGCGTCCACCTCGTGCCCGAGCGCCTGTTCCGGGCTCATGAACTCGGGCGTCCCGCTGATGCCATCGCCCGAGTCGTCACCGGTGAAGGCGGCGATGCCGAAGTCGGCCACCAGCACCCGGTGCGACGCCGTCTCGATGAGGATGTTGTCGGGCTTCACGTCGCGGTGCACGAGCCCCTGCGCGTGGGCGCTCGCCAATGCCCACGCCGTTTCACGCAGCACGCGCACGCCTTCGCTGGCGGAGAGTGGCCCGCGACTGCGCACGCGCTGGGCCAGCGACTCACCGTCCACGAACGACATCACGTAGTACACGAAGCCATCGGTCTCGTCGACCGCGTGGATGGGGATGATGTTCGGGTGCGACAGCTTGGCGGCGAGCCGCGCCTCGCGCAGAAAGCGCTCCCGCAGCGCCGGGTCGGCGGCCCGCTCGGGCGGCAGCAGCTTGATGGCCACCAGCCGGTCGAGGTCCACTTCCTTGGCGAGGTAGACCACGCCCATGCCGCCGCGACCGAGCTCGCGGTCAATCGAATAGCGGCCGGCAAGCGCGAGCTGAAAGGTGAGAAAGAGGTCGTCGAGCGGCGGGCTCATGCCGCTGGCGTCTGCCCCAGTACGCGTGCCAGGGCCTCGAGCAACTGGTCCACGTCCACGGGCTTGGCCAGATACTCATCGGCGCCGAGTCCCTTGACGGCTGCGCCGGCCTGGGGATCCGTGCTTCCGCTCAGCACGATCACCGGAATCTGTGATGTCCTGCTGGAGGCTTTGAGGCGCTCCAGCACCAGCATCCCGGTGCCGCCGGGCATTTGAATGTCGAGGACAATCACGGCGGGCTGCGTCCTGATGGCGCTGGTAAACGTCTGCGTCGCATCGAAGGCGGCGTCCACCTTGTATCCCCTGGCGCGCAGCAGCGACGAGAGCATCAGGGTCTGGACCTTGTCATCATCCGCCAGCAGCACGGCCAGGACGGGTGGCTTCATGTGAAGGACTCCAGCACCGGCGTGAGGCGCTCGATTTCAGCTTCGAGTTCGCCGAGGGCCAGCTCCGCGTCGGCAAGGCGTCCTGCGCGACCCATCAACTCCAGCGTCTCGGCGGCCTGCTCGACGGCGGGTGCCATGAAGTTCGAGACGGAACCCTTCAGGGCGTGCGCCGTGCCCTCGAGTGCGCGCGCATCGCGGCTGGCCACCGCCGCGCGGATGCCTGCGAGGTGCCTCGGGCACTCCTCGAGGAACAGCGTGGCCATGGCGCCGAGCAGCGCCCCGTCGCCTCCGACACGCGCCAGAGCCGCATCCTTGCTGAGCACATCCAGTGGCATGGATCAAACCTACCGCTACTTCGAGTATTCGGGAATGCGGAAAGCACTCACGGGGTCACCCGCGGCCAGAACGCATCCATGCGCATCATCACCGCGGCAAATGCCTCGATGCCGTCCCACAGGTTCTGCAGCCGCAGGTTCTCGTCCTTCGCGTGCTGATTGTCATCGTGGTTGGCGATGGGGAATATCACCAGTGGTACGCCAAGGACTCGTTCGAACGTGCTGGTCGGCAGGGAACCGCCAAAGGTGGGTACGCGCAATACTGGCTTGCCCAACATCTCATCGAGCGCCCCGGTGAGCGCCTGCGCCATGGGTTGGTCGAGACTCACACGCGTCGCTTCGTCGCCCGACGCCCACGTCAGACGCACGACCTTTCGGTGCGCGAGGCGCTCGGCCGTCGTCGGCGCCGCATGCGTGACGTACCACCCCGTGGCAACCAGGTGGGCTTCCACCAACTCACGGATGTGCGCGGGCGTCTGCTTGGGCACGAGCCGGAAGTCGAACGACGCCTTGGCTTCGGTGGAGATGGCGTTCGCCGCCA
>CAYHCW010000235.1:0-5416 GCA_964355025.1 uncultured Gemmatimonas sp.
CCGCCATCATCAGGCCGCGCGCCTTGAAGCTCGCCGTCGGGTTCTGCCCCTCGTCTTTCACCCACAGCCTGCGGACGCCCACCTCACGCGCGAGCTGCGGCAGTTCCATCAGCGGCGTCAGCCCCTCGCCGAGCGTCACGCGCGCTTCACCCGGCGCAATGGGGAGTGCCGCGGCGTAGCGCCACAGCGACCAGTCGGACGTGAGCGCGCTCTTGGCCACTGGCGCAGCGTACTTCACCATCAGTGGCTGCGAGCACGTCGGGCAGAGCGAGGCCAGCAAATTGCCGGGGGCGGAATACCCACACCCAGTGGAGCAATGAAGGGTCCAAGTCATACTGGAAGATAGCTAGGAACTAGGTGCTAGATGCTAGATGGCACCTAGCTCCTAGCCCTTGGCACCTGGCACCTAGCACCTAGCACCTAGCATCTATCATCTAGCTCCTATCCGGCGCCGTCGCCCGCAACGCCTCCAACAACGCGGTCGCCGAGGTCAGCGAGAACCCCCTGAGCGCGGCGACCTGCTCCGGCGTCGCCGCGCGCACGCCATCCACGCTGCCGAACGCGCGCAGCAACTCGCGCCGCTTGGTGGGCCCCACGCCGGGAATCTCCAGCAATGCAGACGTGATGGTGCGCATGGTGCGCCGCTTCCGGTTGTAGCCCACGGCGCACCGGTGCGCCTCGTCCCGCGCCTGCTGCAGCAACCGCAGTGCCGGCGAGCGCCGTGACAAGTGCAGCGATTCGGCGCGGCCAAACACGAACACCTCCTCCTCGCGCTTGGCCAGGCTCACCAGCGGCAGCGCGCCCAGCGCCACGCGCTCGAGCGCTTCGTGCGCCGCGGCCAGCTGTCCCTTGCCGCCGTCGATGACCACGAGGTCAGGCAACGGCTTGCCCTCGTCGACGCGCCGGCGAAAATACCGCTCCACCACCTCGCGCATCGAGGCGAAGTCGTCGGGGCCCTGCGCCTCGTCCACCGACTTCACGCGCATCGTGCGGTACTCCGACCGGCGCGGACGCCCATTCTCGAACCAGACCATCGCGCCCACGTTGTCGGTGCCCTGCGTCGTCGAGTTGTCGAAGCACACCAGCGCGCGCGGAATCTTGGCCAGCCCCAGCGCCCGCCCCAACTCATACACCGGATCCCCGGCCCGCTCCTCGGTCTCGTCTTCCGACAGCTTGAATTCCTCAAGCAGGTGCCGGGCGTTCTTCTCGGCGAGGTCGAGCAGTTCGCGCCGCAGCCCACGCTGCGGCATCAGCACGCGGGTGGGCTTCAGCACCGGCTCCAGCAGGTCCAGGTCGTCGCAGGCAAATGGCAGCAGCACTTCGGCGGCCCGCTCGGGCAGCGCCCGGTAGCTGGCCGCGAGATACGCCCCCAGCACGGCGGCGTCACTCTCTCCTTCGGCCTGCTCCAGGAAGCGCTGGTCGCGGGCCAGCAGCTTGCCGCCGCGCACCTTCAACAGCGTCACGCAGGCATCGTCGCCGTCACGAGCAAAACCAATCACGTCCCGGTCATTCCCTTCCACGTCCACGATGATCGACGGCTCCTCGTACCGCTCCAGGTGGCGCAACGCATCGCGCATCTCGGCGGCACGCTCGAACTCGAGCGCTTCGGCGGCCGCTTCCATGCGGGCCTGCACCTCGCGAATGACGTCGTCGGCCCGGCCGTCGAGGAACGCCACCACGTCGTCGATCATCGCCCGGTATTCGGCGAGCGACTGCGCGCCGATGCAGGGACCCTTGCACCGCTTGATGTGGTAGTCGAGGCACGCGCGTTCCGGCATCTCCGCCGGCATGTTCCAGCGGCACGACCGCACCGTGAAGACGCGCTTCGCCACGTTGAGTGCCTGGCGCATCGCGCCGACATCGGTGTACGGACCATAGTACAGCGCGCCGTCGCTCAGCACCCGGCGCGTCACGAGCACCCGGGGATACGGCTCCTGCATCGTCACCTTGATGTACGGATACGTCTTGTCGTCACGCAGCATCACGTTGAACCGCGGATGATGCTCCTTGATCAGGTTGTGCTCGAGGATCAGCGCGTGCTCCTCGGTCGGCACCACGATCGTCTCGAGATCGGCCACGTGCGACATCAGCACGCGCGTCTTGGGGCTCTCGGCGTGGTCGGAGTTTGCGTAGCTGCGCACGCGCGGCTTGAGTCGCTTGGCCTTGCCCACGTACAGCACCGTGCCATCCGCGGCCTTCCACAGGTACACGCCGGGCGTGTCGGGAAGGTGCGCCAGCTTCTGGCTGATGGCGTCGGGGAGAGGGCGCATCGGGGCCTCGTGCGAAAGCCGGCGGGGCGTCAGCGGACGCCGAGGAGGCGTCGAACCCGTCCGGCGAACACGCTGGCTTCGGCGACCCCCATCGCCGCGGTGGCGGCAAAGTACGTCGCGCCATAGAGCGGGATGGCCACCAGCCCCAGCACGAGCGGACGCTCAACACCCAGCACCAGCTTCGCGCCCAGTGCCACCAGCGCCGCGCCCACGGCCGCCGCCCACAGCTTCGCCTGATACGGCCGGTCCACGCCGACGTCCCCGAGCCGTGGCGCAAGCGACCGGCGAAGCAGCACGCACTCCACCCACGCGGCAATGCCGGCCGATGCCGTGAGTCCTGCCACGCCCCACCGCGCCTCAATGCCGACCGCGCCGGGCAGCCAGAGCGCCGCCACCCACCCGAGCCCGAGCGTCAGCGCCACGCGCAGCACCGCAAATCCGAGCGGCGTCCGCGTGTTGCGCAGTGCGTACCACGTGGAGGCGTACAGGCGGCCCATCGTGCCGGCCAGCAACCCGACGGCGGATCCGGCGAGCACGCTCCACATCCAGATCACCTGGTCCCGGCCGAACTGCCCCGACTGATACAGCGTGGCCCCCACGATGTCACCGATCGCAAGGAACGCCATCGACGAGGGCACCACATAGAACGCGATGCGGTGCAGGCCGTCCGACAAGCGCTGCCGCAGCACGCGCGCCACCTCGTCCTGCGTGCCCAGCGTCCCCGACATCGCCGGCAACTCGGCCGCGGAGATCGCCATGCCGAACAGCGAGACGGGCAGCATCGTGATCACCTGTGCATACGACAACACCGCCACCGCGCCGGAACTCACCAGCGAGGCGAGGACGTTGTCCACGTACGCGCTGATCTGCACCACCCCGCGCCCCACGAACACGGGGGCAAACTGCGCCAGTACACCGCGCACGTTGGCGTTTGCGGTGGCAAGGGCAAAGCGCAACTTCCGGTCACAGCGCCAGACCGTGGGCAGTTGCACCAGCAACTGCGCCGCGCTGCCGATGACCGACGCCCACGCGAGGATCGTGGCCAGCCGCGCCTGCCCCGCCGCGTCACCGCCAAGCGACGGCCCGAAGCCGACGAGCGTGGCGATCATCACGACGTTCATCGCCACCGGCGACACGTACGGCAGAAAGAAGCGCCGGTGCGAGTTCAGCACCCCCAGCGACCAGGCCGAAAGCACCAGTAACCCGACTCCCGGGAACATCACCTGCACCAGCCGAATGGTCAGCTCGCGCTTCTCCCCGTGGAATCCCGGCGCAATCAGCGCGACGGCATAGGGCGTGAGCAGGATGCCAACCAGCACGAGCACCGCACTGGTGAGCGCGAGCAACGTACCGATGGCGCCGGCCACGCGGCCGGCCTCGTCCTCATCGCCCTCGGCCAGCAGCTTGCTGTACGCGGGAATGAACGACGCCGACAGCACGCCCTCGCCGAACAGGTTCTGCAGGATGTTGGGAATGCGCAGCGCAGCGCTGAACGCGTCACCCGCGTCGCTCGTGCCGAGATAGTGGCCGAGCAGGCGGTTGCGCACGAGCCCGAACAGGCGGCTCAGCAGGATGCCGGCGGCCACAAGGGTCGCGCCGCCGCCGACGGCGCGCTTCGCGGCCGCGGGCCGCGACGGGCTCACGCCCCGCCGAGCAGTTGGGCGGCGTGCGTCGCCGCGCCCGCGCGCAGCTGATCCATGAGCGACTCGCCATGCCGCGCCACCAGGGGCAGCGGATTGAGCACGCGCTCCTGGCGCTGCCCCTCCGGCATCAGTGCCGCGCGCGCGCTGCCGAGATCGCGCAGCGCCGACGCCTGCGCCTTCAGCGCCGACGTGCGGTATCGACGCTCCAGCCGGTCGATGCGGAACTTGATCTGGTGCCGCGCCCCTTCGATGGTGGAGACATTCACCATCCGCGCGCCTTCGGCCGAGTCGCGCAGCGCGTCGAGCCGGGCGTCCAGCTCACCACGCAGCGCTTCCAGCGAATCGCGAATGAACGGAGGCATCGCGCGATCCCCCATGCGCCGCTCGGCTTCGTGCGGCGGCTTGATGTCGTCAAACATCATGCCCAGACGCCCCAGCATGCGGTCGATCACCGGCTCGATGATCGTGGCCGACCAGCGCGGCAGCACCAGCGGCGCCGACTGCCCCAGCGCCTCGGCCGCGGCCCCGACCTGCGCAAAGTACGCCACCTCGCCCGGGCCTCCGAAGTAGCCGACCGTGGGGAGAATGGCGCGCTCGACGATGGGGCGCAGCAGCACGTTGGCCGACAGCACGAGTTGCGGCTGCACCGCCACGTCGCCCGCGTCCGAGATCCGGATGCGCTCCTTCACGCCGTTGGGCGAGATGCGGAAGACCAGCGACAACTTCGGCACGCGCGCCACCTGTGCGCGATACCCCGCCCGTTCGATCGCCACGCTGCGCAGCGAGACCGCCTCGTCGATGTTCGGCGCCCGCCGCAGCGCCTCCACCAGCGTCGGACGCGCCGCCTCCCGCACCGCCGGGTGCCAGGCGTCGAGCACCGCGATGCCCATCGGCTCGAACAACGCGCGCATCAGTTCCACGTAGGCGCTGCCGACGGTGGCCGACGGCCGGTACGCGCGGCGCACGTGGTCGAGGATGTCGAGGTGCGGTGCCGACCCGGCGGCGGCGGCGAGATCGTCGAGCAGTCGGCTCACGTCGTTACAGGAAGTGGAGTAGGTCCTTGTATTTTTACACCAGTTTTTTTACCAATACCCATTATCTCATCACAAACAATATCTAATTTTGGTAAACTAATCGAGGTGAGTTTAACACGGGCAGTTTGTGTCATACAAAACGCCTATGGTTTGTACTCTTCAGTAATTTCCTTAACAATACCAGCGGCTATTGTAGCACCCATATCCCTTAAAGCAAATCTTCCCATTTCAGGGAATGCTTGGAAGGTTTCGATACAAGTTGGTCTTACTGGTCTAATCTTAACAATTGCGGCATCTCCAACTTTAAGGAATTTTGGATTTTCTTCCTCAACTGCGCCGCTTGCTGGATTTATTTTTTGAAGAAACTCAGTGACAGTTGCTGCAACTTGTGTTGTATGTGCATGCATAACTGGAGTGTAACCAGGTGCAATTGCTGTTGGGTGGTGTATAACAATAATTTGAGCTTTGA
>CAYHCW010000236.1:0-5384 GCA_964355025.1 uncultured Gemmatimonas sp.
ATCGTCGCGGCCCGTCCGTCGATGGGCAAGACGGCGTTCGTGCTGAACATTGCGCAAAACGCCGCCATCGACCGCAATGTTCCGGTTGCGGTCTTTTCCCTCGAAATGAGTAGAGAGCAGCTGTTGCTCCGTATGCTCGCTTCGGAGGGTCGCGTGGACGCACAGCGAATTCGCAGTGGCAAGCTCACTCCCGACGACGACGCGCAGATTGCGCGCGCCGCCGGCTTCCTGGGCAATGCCCCCATCTGGGTGGACGATTCGCCCGGCCTCAGCATCTACGACATTCGCTCGCGGGCGCGCCGGCTCAAGGCAACGGCCGACATCGGGCTCGTGGTCGTCGACTACCTGCAGCTCATTCAGCCGCCGCCGAACTCCGAGAACCGCACGCAGGAAATCTCGCAGATCTCGCGGGCGCTCAAGATCCTCGCCAAGGAAATCGACACGCCGGTGATTGCGCTGTCGCAGCTCTCGCGCAGCGTGGAGCAGCGCACCGACAAGCGGCCGATGCTGTCCGACCTGCGCGAGTCGGGCTCCATCGAGCAGGACGCCGATGTCGTCATGTTCATCTACCGCCCCGAGTACTACGAGGGCGCGTACGACGAGCAGGGCACGGCGAAGATGCTCAAGGACACCAACATCCCGCTCGATGGGCTGTCGGAGATCATCATCTCCAAGCATCGCAACGGCCCCACGGGCATGGCGCGGCTGAACTTCCGCAAGCAGTTCACGCGCTTCGAGAGCTACACGGCCCGTCAGCCCGGCTGATGGCCGCGAAGGCCAGGACCGCCTACCGCTGCACCGAGTGCGGCGCCGACCACGCCAAGTGGCAGGGCAAGTGCGACGCCTGCAGCGAGTGGAACACGCTCGTTGAGGAGATCGTCGCCCCGGCCGCATCGGGCAAGAAGGAGCGGCGCTCCGCGGGTGCGTCGGGGTTTGCGCACGGCGGCGCAGTGCTACCCACACCACGTCTGCGCGACGTGGCCGGCACCGAAAGCCATCGCCTGAAGACCGGCCTCGCCGAATTCGACTTCGTGCTCGGCGGCGGCGTGGTGCCGGGCTCGATGGTGCTGGTGGGCGGCGAGCCGGGCATCGGCAAGTCCACCATCCTGCTGCAGGTGGCGTCGTGCCTCGAGGCGCGGGGGCACAGCACGCTGTACGTCAGCGGGGAGGAATCGCCGCTGCAGGTGAAGCTGCGCGCCGATCGCCTGGGCGGCGCGTCGCTCGACGTCTCGCTGCTGGGCGAAACGAACCTCGAGACGATTCTGGCGACCGCCGGGGAGCGGCGCCCGGCGGCGATGGTGATCGACTCCATACAGACCTGCTTCACCGGCGACCTCGAGGGGGCGCCGGGCAACGTAGGGCAGGTGCGGGAGTGCGCGGCACGGCTGATGCGTTTCGCCAAGGAGAGCGGCACGGCCGTCTTCGTGGTGGGGCACGTCACCAAGGGGGGCGGCATCGCCGGCCCCAAGACGCTCGAGCACATCGTCGACACGGTGCTGTACTTCGAGGGCGAGAACACGCTTGATCACCGCGTGCTGCGCGCCACCAAGAACCGGTTCGGGTCGGTGGACGAGATCGGCGTCTTTCGCATGACGCAGGAAGGGCTGATTCCGGTGGACAACCCGAGCGCGCTCTTCCTCGGCGACCGCTCGGACGCGACGTCATCGGGCAGCGCCGTCACCGCGCTGCTCGAGGGCTCGCGCCCGGTGCTGCTCGAAATTCAGGGGCTGGCGGCCAAGGCGGGTTTCGGCACGCCGCAGCGCGTGAGCACCGGGTTCGACGGGCGCCGGCTCGCGCTGCTGCTTGCCGTGCTCGACAAGCGCGCCGGCCTGTCGTTCGCGCAGCTCGACGTCTTTCTCAACGTCGTGGGTGGTGTGCGCATTGGCGAGCCGGCCGCCGACCTCGCGGTGGCGGCATCACTGGCCAGCTCGGTGTACGACCGGGCGCTGCCGCACGACGCCGTCTTCGTGGGTGAGCTGGGACTGGGCGGGGAGATTCGCTCGGTCTCGCAGATCGACCGCCGCCTCGCGGAGGCGGAGAAGATGGGCATGCGCGTGGCCTACGTGGCCGAGCGCGGGCTGCCGCGCCGCGACACCAAGGCGCTGAAGGTCGTTGGCGTGCGCGACATCACCACGCTGCTGCGGGTGCTGTTCGCATGAGTGCGCGCGACGTCGGCGTGGTCATCGTCGCTGCCGGCTCCTCGTCCCGCACCGGCGACGGCGAGCTGAAGCAGTTCCGCTGGGTCGCCGGCCGGCCGATGCTGCTGCACTCCCTGCAGCTGTTTCAGGAGCGCGCCGACGTGGCGATGGTCGTCTGCGTGCTGCCGCGCGAGTACGCCGGCGATCCGCCTCCGTGGATCTTCCAGTGCGACCCCGAGCGCCTGCTGCTCTCGGTGGGCGGGCGCACGCGCGCCGAGAGCGTGCGCAACGGCATGGCCGACTTGCCGCCGGAGTGCGATATCGTGCTCGTACACGACGCGGCACGTCCGCTGGTGCCCATGCCCGTGGTTGACCGCGTGGTTGACGCCGTGCGCGCGGGGCACTCGGCCATCGCGGCCCTGCCGGTGGTCGATACGCTCAAGGAAGTGGACGAGACGGGGCGCATCGTGCGCACCGTGGAGCGCGCGGCGCTGTGGCGCGCGCAGACGCCGCAGGGGTTCCCGCGCGACGTGTTGCTGCGGGCGCATCGCGCCGCCGAGGACGGCGGCTACGACGGCACCGATGATGCCGCGCTCGTGGAGCGCATCGGCGTGCCGGTGACGGTGGTGCAGGGCAGCGAGCGCGCGATGAAGGTGACCGACGCCGCCGACTTCCTTCGCGCGGAGGCCGTGTATGGGCTCGGCGACTGACATCCGGCCCGTGCCGTTCTGGTCGCCCGCCGAAATCGACGCGGCCATCCCGCGCGTCATCGCGCACCTGGCGGGCGGTGGCGTGCTGGCGTATCCCACCGAGACCATCTACGGCTTCGGCGGCGCCATCGACACCGACGCCGTGGCGGTGCTGGTTGGGCTGAAAGACCGCCCCCTCGGCAAGCCGTTCCTGCTGCTGGTGTCGAGCAGCGCGATGATCGGGCGGCTCGGGCTGCAGATGACGCACGCGTCGTCGATGCTCGCCGCCCGATTCTGGCCCGGCCCGCTGACCTTGGTGTTGCGCGGCGCGGAGAATCGTGTGCCGGCGCGACTGCGCGGCCCCGAGGGTGGCGTGGCGGTGCGCTGGACGTCGCACCCCGCGCTGCAGCGCCTCATCGCGTCGATGGGCGATCCGCTCACCTCCACCAGCGCCAACCGGCCGCGGCAGCCCCCGGCGCTCTCCGCCACCGAAGTGATTGAGCAATTCGCCCCGCAGGTGCGCAGCGGGTCGCTGATGGTGCTCGATGGCGGGCGGCTGGAGCCGTCGCCGCCTTCCACCGTGGTGGACTGCACCGGCGCGCGACTGCGCATCATTCGCCCCGGCGCGATTTCGGCGGACGAACTGCGCACGGCGGTGCCCGACCTGGTGGGCGACCAGTGACGCGGCACCTGCTGATCGTCTGCACGGGGAATACCTGTCGCAGCCCGCTTGCCGAGGCGATTGCCCGTCGCTTGATCGCGGCGCGCGGACTCGACGTGACGGTGGCGAGTGCCGGCACCAGCGCCAGCGAGGGCATGCCGGCCTCTGACGGCTCGCTGCTCGTGGGACTCGAGCGTTCGCTCGACCTGTCGCTGCATCGCGCGCGGCTGCTGACGCGCGAGCGGCTGGCCGAGGCCGATCTCGTGCTGACGATGGCGCCCCACCACGTGGTGCGCGCGATTGAGCTTGGTGCCGGCGGCAAGGCGTTCCTCCTGACCGACTACGCCCGCGCCCAGGCCACCGGGCGCTCCCTGGCCGATCCGTTTGGCGGCGCCGTGGAGGAGTATCGGCGGATGGCTGATGAACTTGAGCAGGAAGTCGGCTGCGTCGTCGATCGGCTCGCGGCCGGTCCGGCGCCGCCGGGGTCCGCGTGACGGCGCTTCCGGGCCGGCTGGTGCTCATTGGCCACCCGGTGGCGCACTCGCACTCGCCGGTGTTCCAGAACGCCGCGCTCAGAAGCGCCGGGCTGTCGCTCACGTATGAAGCGCTCGACGTGCCCCCGGGTCAGCTGGAGCGCGTGGCGGCGGCGTTGCGGGCTGTGGGCGCGGCGGGCAACGTCACCGTGCCGTACAAGCAGGCGTTCGTGGCCTGCTGCGCCCGGCTGAGTCCCATCGCCGACCGCGTCGGGGCAGTGAACACCTTCTGGTGCGAGGATGGCGCGCTGGTTGGTGACAACACCGATGTCGGCGGATTCGAGGAGGCGATCGTGCGTGCGTTCGGCGCGGAACGTCGCTGGCCGCGCATCGCGCTCGTCGGTGCCGGCGGAGGCGCCGCCGCGGTGCTGGCCGCCGCCGAGCGATGGTTCGGCACGGAGGTGCGCGTCTGGTCTCGCGCGCCGGGCCGCGCGAGCGCGCTCGCGCATCGATTTGCCGGCGTCGCCATTCCGACGGCGTCGTTGCACGATGCGCTGATTGGAGCCGACCTGGTGGTGAACGCCACACCACTCGGTCTCGCGGCCGGCGATGCGCTCCCTGCGCTCATCCAGGATTTGCCGCCGCGAGCGGCGGTGTTCGACCTCGTGTATCGGCGCGGGGACACGGCGTGGGTGCTTGCCGCACGCGGGGCGGGGCACGCCGCCGCGGACGGCCTGGGGATGCTGGTGGCGCAGGGGGCGCTGGCGTTCGAACGATGGTTCGGCCAGTCGCCCGATCGGGATGCCATGTGGTCGGCCCTGCGCTCCTGACGCGGCGCTGGCGCCGCGCGCTGCGTGGCGCGCTGCGTGGCGTAAGCGAGTTGCTGCTGCCGCGCGCCTGTGTGGCCTGCGGCGGCGCGATGGGCACGGCCGACCGCGGACTGGCGTGCGGTGCGTGCTGGAGCCGCCTGCCGTTCCTCGCGAAACCGTGGTGCCCGCGGTGTGGGCACCCGGTGCGTCCGCCGTCCAACGACCAAGCGCCAACTACGAACGGCCAACCGCCAGCTGCCAACTGCGTCGTCTGCGCTCAGCTCCACCCCCGCGTTGAGCGTGCGCGCTCCGTCTGCTGGGTCCCGCACGCCGCCAGCTCCCCGGTGCTCGCCGCGCTCAAGTACCAGGGCTGGTGGGGCATAGCCGATGCGATGGCCCTGCGCATGGTTCGCACCGGCGGCGAGCTGCTGGACGGGGTTGATGCGCCGCTGTTCGTGCCGGTGCCGCTGGCGCCGGGCCGACTGCGCGAGCGGGGATTCAACCAGAGCGAGATGCTCGCGCGCGGACTCGCGCGGCGCACGGCCGGCACGGTATTCCCCGACGCGCTGGTGCGCCTGCGCGAAACCGGGACGCAAACGCAATTGACACCGGCG
>CAYHCW010000237.1:0-5357 GCA_964355025.1 uncultured Gemmatimonas sp.
GCCGAGTCGCTGGCCCGCCGCGGCTACGACCTCATCCTCGTGGCCCGCTCCACCGAGCGCATCGAGGCGCTCGGGCGCGACCTCGCTGGACGGCACGGAGTGACGTGCTCCGCCTGGACGGCCGACCTGTCGACGGACGCCGGGCGCGAGGACGTGGCCCGGCAGGTTGAGGCGCTCCCTCGGCTCGACTTGCTGGTCAACAACGCCGGCTTCGCCACGACCGGCAAGCTCGTGAAGATCGCGCTCGAACCGCAGATGGAGATGTTACGGCTTCACGTCCTGGCGCCGATGCGCCTGTGCCGGGCGGCGCTCCCGCGGATGATCGAACTCGGCGCGGGCAGCATCATCAACGTCAGCTCGATCGCCGGGTTCATCTACGGGCCGGGCAACGTCAACTACTCCGCGACCAAGGCGTACCTCACGAACTTCACCCGCGGCCTCGACACCGAGCTCGTGGGCACCGGCGTCCGCGTGCAGTCGCTCTGCCCCGGCTTCACGCACACCGAGATCCACGACGAGATGCTGCACGTCAAGAAGCAGATTCCGTCGTGGCTGTGGATGGAGTCGCACGACGTCGTCGAGATCTCGCTGCAACAACTGGCGGCGGACGGCGCCGTCGTCTGCGTCCCCGGATTCAAGAACAAGCTGATGATGGGGGTGCTGCGGCTGATGCCGCACGCGCTGCGGCGGCGCATGGCGGTGCGGCGGAAGAAACGCAGCGGGAAATGACGACGGATGACGGAAGAACCGCTCCGTCATCCGCCATCTAGCATCTAGCATCTATCACCTAGCATCTATCACCTAGCATCTATCACCTAGCCCCACCCCGCCCCTACGGCTTCAGCGACTTCTCGCGCGTCGCGCGGAACTCGTTGCCCGGCGTCCACTCGGGGTACTTCGCAGCGCCCGCCACCCGGTAGCCGATGGCGAAGTAGAACTGCACGTCCTCGGCGGCACCCGACATGTCCCAGGCCGCCTTGATGTCGTCCGACGGCTTGTGATAGTCGTTGGCGACGTACTCGCCACGCTTCTGCATGCCATACGTGGAATCCCGGCCGACGAAGGTGATGCCCGCCCCCGGATAGAACGCCGGCACGCCGACCTTGGCGAAGTTGAAGTGGTCGGAGCGATAGTAGTACCCCTTCTCCGGCTCCGCGTCGGGCCGCAGCGTACGGCTGCCCTGCTCCGCCGCCGCCACCTTGGCGTAGTCATCGAGGTCCGAGGCGCCGTAGCCCATCACCACGATGTCCGAGGTGCGCCCCCAGCTGTTGAGGCCATCCATGTTGATGATGGCGAGCGTCTTCGTCACGGGGTACAGCGGGTTGGTCGCATAGAACTGCGACCCGATGAGCCCCTGCTCCTCCGCCGTGACCGAGAGGAAGAGAATCGAACGCTTGGGCGGCGTCTTGGCGACGGTGAAGGCCTTGGCCAGCGCCAGCAGGCCCGCAACGCCGGTCGCGTTGTCGGAGGCGCCATTGTAGATGGAGTCGCCGTTCACCTTCGCGCCGATGCCGAAGTAGTCCCAGTGCGCGTTGTACACCACGTACTCGTCCTTCAGCACCGGGTCGCTCCCCTCGAGCTTCGCGATGACGTTTCGCGAGTCGACGGTGCGCATCGTGTTCTGCAGCGCGACGCTGGCTGTCACGCCGAGCGGCACGGGGGCAAACTCCTTGGATGCCGCCTTCGCCTTGAGCGCATCGAAGTCCTGCCCGGCCATCGCGAACAGCGCCTTGGCGCGGTCGAGCGTGATCCAGCCCTCCACCTCGGCGCGCGCCATGTTCTTGTCGGGGGTCACGAGGTCGAACTGCTCGGCGACCTTGCCCTGCACCACGGTGAACGGATAGCCGGCCGGCACCGTCTCGTGCACCAGCAGCACGCCGGCCGCCTTGTGCCGCATTCCCTGCTCGAACTTGTACGTCCACCGTCCGTAATACGTCATCCGGGGGCCGCCAAACACGGCCGTGTCGGCGACGGGTGGGTCATTGACGAGGACGACCATGGTCTTGCCGGCGAGGTCCACACCCTTGAAGTCGTCCCATCCGAACTCAGGCGCCTCGACACCGTAGCCCACGAAGACGAGTTCGGATGCCCTGAGCGCCGCCGACGGCGCGACGTGCTTGGTCCAGGCGACGAAGTCGTCGCGCCACTTCAATGTCGCCGACGTGCCACCCTTGGTGAACGTGAGCGTCGGTTTGTTGGTGACCGTGATGCCGACGAGCGGGACCTTCTGGATGTAGGTGCCGTCGGGGTTGCCGGGCTTCAGGCCCATCGCCGTGAACTGCGACTCCAGGTACGCGACGGACTTCTCTTCGCCCAGTGTTCCGGGCGCGCGTCCGAGCAGCGAGTCATCGGCGAGCACGCGAATGTGCTGCATGAGCGTGGCCGTGTCGATGGCCGCGAGCGCCTCTGCCGGCACGGGCGCCTTGGTGGGATCGGCAGGGCCCGCGCACGCGGCGACCAGCGCCGCGGTGAGGAGGAGAGTGCGACTGGGGAAGTTGGTCATATGGTTCAGCCCTCGATGAATTCGTGCGTCGACATCAGGAAGTGCAACCAGCTAAATCAACTGCAATTTGCCCCTCACTGCATCACCGGCGCTGGCGTGTTTTGCGTCAGGTACCGCCGGTGCGGAATGAACCAACCCAGCGACCCCACCACGGCCGCTGCCGTGAGCAGCGCGAACCAGCCAGGCACCAGCTGCGCCCGCCACAGCACAGCAGTCACCGCACCAAGCACCACGAGTCGCGATGTCTCCAGCGGCGACGCCCACCGCTCTGCTTCGAAGATGCCACCGATGGCCGTGAGCGACACGGCCACATAGAAGCCGCCGGCCGCGAGCTGCGGCATCGGCAACGTGGTGGCATTCGCCAGCAGCAACAGCGCAGCCAGCAGCGCGCAGGTGAAGTGAAAGAGTCCGTACGCGGCGAGCGAGCCCGGGATCCTCGGGTCGTAGCGCGTGAATGCCGCTGGCTCGACCTCCGGCGGCCGCTCCCGGCCGCCCAGAGACGCGGGACGCCACCCCGGAGGACCAAAGACGTACATCCAGCGGTCGCGCCACGACTCGGCACTCCACACCGCCTTGATGATGTCCCAGAAGACGTGGACGTTGGCCCACAGCGGGTTCCAGCTCCGCAGCGGGTGCGTGATGCCGTAGATGGGCTCCTCTTCCTCGACGACAAACGTCCCGAACAGCCGGTCCCACGTGATGAACACGCCGGCGTAGTTCTTGTCCTGGTACTTGGGGTTCACGCCGTGATGCACCCGGTGATGCGACGGCGTGTTGAGCACGTACTCTGCCGCGCGTCCCATTCTCCCGACTGCGCGCGTGTGGATCCAGAACTGGTAGACGAGGTTCAGCGCGTTGCACGCCACGAACATCTGCCACGGCATGCCGAGTACGGCTAGCGGCGCGTAGAAGACCCAGGAAAAGAACCCGTGCAACGAACTCTGCCGCAGCGCCACCGCGAGGTTGTACTCCTCGCTCGAGTGGTGCACCACGTGGCCGGCCCAGAGCAGGTTGATCTCGTGCGCGTAGCGATGGCTGAAGTAGTACGCGAAGTCCACGAGCACGAAGGCCAGCACCCAACTCAAGAACTCCGGACCCCGCACACCGAACCAGGGGAAGTGCCCGGCACCGCCGAACGGCGCGTCACTCGGCCAGTTCGCGAGCCCGATCCAGTGCTGCAGCGTCCACCGCTCGCCGATCCAGATGAAGATCCCGATCGAGAAGAGCTTGGTGAAGATGCCGCTCAGCTGCGACAGGATGCCGCAACTCAGGTCGGAGATGGAGTCGTTGAGCCGCAGCAGGTGCTTGCCCGACCACGCCGAGTACCCGACCTCGAGCACGATCAGCAGGAAGAAGAACGGGATCGAGAAGAGGATGATGCCCATCAGGGCGCCCTGGCCACCGCCACGAGATTGTCGGAGAAGCGTCGCCCGCGGAGCAAACCAAGCGACACCTGCTGCCACGTGGTGGCGATCGTCGGAATCCTGCCGTGGTCGGTGTAGCCGACCTCGATGCCGGTGAAGCCTGCCTCCGTGAGCACGCGCTGCACATCCGCCGCGGTCAACGCGGTGATGTGGGCGGGATACCAGGGTTCGGTGAACGGCAGGAAGTGGCCGCGGAACACCAGGGCCAGCAGCGACCGGATGCACTCGACGTTGGGCGTCGACATCACCAGCATCCCGCCGGGCCGGAGGAGGCGTCGCCACTCGCGAGCGACCGCCCGCGGATTCTCGAGGTGCTCGATGATCTCGACGGCGACCACGAGATCGAAGCTGTGCGCCGGCAGAGGGAGCGCCTCGTTGAGATCGGCCTGCAGCCAACGCACCCTTGGCTGGACCGCTCCGCCATCCACCGGCGCGAGATCGGCGGCAGTGACCGAGGCAATCGCTGGCATCTCGGCCAGCAGCGCGGCCATCGTGCCGCTGCCGGCGCCGAAGTCGAGCACCGCGCCCCTCGTGTGCGGAGCCGCTGCGCGCAGCACGGCGTCGTAGATGGGACCGGCGCTGATGCCGCCCGTGCGGACGGCGTTCGCCACGCGGCGTTCGGCCAGGTTATCGAGCACGCGACTCTCCGGATCCGGCGGCCTCAGCCGCCGAACGCGTTCATGCCGGTCTCCGCCATCCCGATGATCAGCGAGTGCACGTCGTGCGTCCCTTCGTACGTGTACACGCTCTCGAGGTTCGCCATATGGCGCATCGCCGAATACTCGGCGAGGATGCCGTTGGCGCCGAGCAGGCGGCGGGCTTCGCGGGCAATGTCGGTGGCCACGTTCACGTTGTTGCGCTTGGCCAGGCTCACCTGCTGTGGCGTGTAGGTGCCGGCGTCCTTCATGCGCCCGAGGTGCAGGGAGAGCAGCTGCCCCTTGATGATCTCGGTGACCATGTCGGCCAGGCGCACCTGCTGGATCTGGAAACCGCCGATCGGCTTGCCGAACATCACGCGCGTCTTCGAATACGAGAGCGCTTCTTCATAACAGGCGATCGCCGCGCCCATCGCGCCCCACGAGATGCCGTAGCGCGCCTGCGTGAGGCACATCAGCGGACTCTTGAGTCCTCCCGACTTGGGCAGGATCGCATCGGCGGGCAGGTGCACGTCGCTCAGCACCAGTTCGCTGGTCATCGAGGGCAAGGCCCTCACCGGCGCCGAGGATTACCTCGGCAGTTTCAAGCTCACCAAAAATGAAGTCGGATCGATCGACGTCGGCTACAAGCGCTTCCGCACGTTTTACGACGGCGCGGGCGGCTTCTTCCCGACGAACGGCCAGTGGAACACGCTCGCGGAACAGGAGCTCCACGTCGATCGCAGCAAGTTCTGGATCGAAGCCACGCTCGCCAAGCCGGGCGCGGCCGTCGTG
>CAYHCW010000238.1:0-5346 GCA_964355025.1 uncultured Gemmatimonas sp.
GAACAGCTGCCGACGTACAACGCCTACTCGGCCGATGGCGACGTCACCGCGCCGCTGGTGTACGTCAACTACGGCGTGCCGGCCGACTATGAACTGCTCGAGCGGCACGGCGTGTCGGTGAAGGGCGCCATTGTCATTGCGCGCTACGGCGGCTCGTGGCGGGGCATCAAGCCGAAGGTGGCGTACGAGCATGGCGCGGTGGGCGCGCTCATCTACTCGGACCCCAAGGACGACGGCTTTGGCGCCGGCGAGACATATCCCGCCGGCCCGTTTCGACCCAAGGACGGCGTGCAGCGCGGCAGCGTGATGGACATGCCAACGCATCCGGGCGATCCGCTGACGCCGGATGTTGGCGCGGTGCCGGGGGCGACGCGGCTCGATCGCAAGGACGCCATCACCATCATGAAGATCCCGGTGATGCCAATCTCGTGGGCCGACGCCCAGCCGCTGCTGGCGGCGATCACGGGACCCGTGGCTCCGCCGGCGTGGCGAGGCGGCCTTCCCATCACGTATCGCGTTGGCCCCGGCGCCGCGCGCGTGCACCTGAAGCTGGCGTTCGACTGGACGCTCAAGCCGCTGTACAACGTCATCGCGAAGCTCCCGGGCTCCACCCATCCGGATGAATGGGTGCTGCGCGGCAACCACCACGACGCCTGGGTGAATGGCGCCGAGGATCCCATCTCGGGACTGGTGCCCGAGCTCGAGGAAGCGCGTGCCTTGGGCGAACTGGTGAAGCAGGGGTGGCGGCCCAAGCGCACCATCATCTACGCGGCGTGGGACGGCGAGGAGCAAGGCTTGTTGGGGTCGACCGAGTGGGTGGAGCAACACCAGGTGGAACTGCGGCAGAAGGGCGTGTTCTACCTGAACACCGATGGCAACGGCCGCGGCATGCTCGGCGTGGAGGGGTCGCACTCGCTGGAGCGATTCGCCAACGAGGTGGCGCGCGACATCACGGACCCCGAAACGAAAGCGCCGGTGGCGGCGCGCCTGCGCGCGGCGCGCGTGAGCGGCGGAAACAAGGAGGCGCGCACCCGCGCCGAACTCCGCATCGACGCGCTGGGCTCGGGTTCGGACTTCACGCCGTTCCTGCAGCACGCCGGTATTCCGACACTTAATATCGGCTTTGGCGGAGAGGATGGCGGCGGCATCTATCACTCCATCTACGACAGTTTCTACTGGTATACGCATTTCAGCGACACGTCCTTCGTGTACGGGCGTGCGCTGGCGCAGGCGGCGGGCACGATGATCCTGCGCGTGGCCAACGCCGACGTGCTGCCCGAGGAGTTTGGCAACCTGTCGGAGACGGCGCGTGGTTACATCGTGGAGCTGAAGGCGCTGCGCGAAAGCACGGCGAGGGACATCGAGGAACTGAACCGGCAGATCGCCGACGGAGTTTTCGCCCTGGTGAACGATCCGCGCCGGCCGATGGCGGCGCCCAGGGCGCAGGCGTCGGCCCCGGTGCTCAACTTCGCCCCGCTCGACAATGCGTCCATCACGCTGGACAGCGCCGCGGCGAAGTTCGAGCGGGCGTACGGCGCGCTTCCGGCGAGCAACGCCACGGCGGCGTCGCTGGCGCAGGTGAATGCGCTGATCCGCCAGAGCGACCAGGTGCTGCTGCTGCCCGACGGGCTGCCCCGGCGTCCGTGGTACCGGCACTCGCTGTACGCACCGGGCTTCTACACCGGTTACGGGGTGAGGACGATGCCGGGCGTGCGCGAGGCCATCGAGCAGAAGGACTGGACGCTGGCCGACGCCGAGATCCTGCGGATTGCCGCCGCGCTGTTGCGCGAAAGTGATCTGGTGACGCGGGCGGCGGGGCTGCTGGAGCAGGCGGTTGGCGCCCGTCCGGTGCCCTAGCCCAGGGCCGCGCGGAACGGTCTTGCTATTGGCGGGTAGAGGGTGAGTAATCCATACAGCGGCCAGTCGGTGGATGACTCTCGACTCGCGAGGATTCTCAGCATGTTCCATCGAGGCAGGGCAGTACTCGCAGCGTTGTGCGCGTGCGCGCTGGCGGCTCCCGCCAGTGTCGCCGCGCAGTCCGGCTCTGGAGCCGGGTTCCTGTTCGGTGCGCCGCGCGGCAGCATCACGCTGCGTGGAGGGTTTACGCAGCCCACGGCGAGCAGCGAGGTGTGGGCGTTTTCGCACGAGAACCTCACGCTGGGGCGCGGCGACTTCGCGGGCAGTTCCTTGTCGGCCGAGGTCTCCTATACCATCACCGATCGCTACGCGTTGCAGGTGAGCGCCGGAGTCTCCGGTCGCACGGTGGGCAGCACGTTCCGGGACTGGGTGGACAACAACGATCAGGAGATCGTGCAGTCGTCCGCGCTGCGTCGTGCGCCACTCATGATTGGCCTGCGGTATTACCTCACGCCCTCTGGTCGCTCGCTGGGTCGGCTGGCGTGGGTGCCGACGCGAGTGGCGCCGTACGTGACTGCCGGGGTGGGCAGCGTCTGGTACAAGTTCAAGCAGTCGGGCGACTTCGTGGACTACAAGACGCTCGACGTCTTTCACACGACGCTTGAGTCGACGTCGTGGGCGCCTGCCGGTTATGGCGCCGCCGGGGTGGATTACTCCTTGAGTGCGAGGGTGGGCGTGGTGAGCGAAGCGCGGTACGACTACGCCCGCGCCCGGATGGGCGACGACTTCGCTGGCTTCGATCGCATTGACCTCTCGGGGATCTCCGCCACGATTGGCTTGTCTTTCCGCTTTTAGGAGGCGCGACATGACACGGTTCTCGTTGCATCTCGTTCGTGCGTCCACGGGACTCCTGCTGTCGACGGGCGCGCTCGGCGTGCTCACCGCCGGCGCGCAGACGCCCGATGCCCGCTGGCAGCCGTGGCTGGGATGCTGGGCGCCAAGCGACGCGCCAAGTCAGGGCATTGCGGCCAATAACACCGCCGCCGGCCTGGTTTGCGTCGTGCCGGCGGCGAGCGGCGCCGGGGTGGAGGTGGCGACCGTCGCCAATGGCGTGGTCGTGCATCGCGAGCGCCTGAATCCCACCGGTGCGCGCACGGCGAAGACCTTGGACAACTGCCCCGGGTGGGAGTCCGCCACGTGGTCCGCCGACAGCCGGCGCCTCATGCTGCGCTCCGAGTACGTGTGCGGCAACAACATCAAGGTCCGGGGGAGCGGCGTGTTTGCCATCTCGCCCACTGGTGAGTGGATCCAGGTGCAGGGAAGCAGCGTCGGCGCCGGCGCGAGCGCACGAGCCGTTCGCTACACCGCAGTGGGACTCCAGCTTGAGCGCGCGGCCATCGGTGCGGACACCGATTCCACGCGAGTGCACCTCGTCACGGTAAGCACCGGCTTTGGGACCATTTCGGCGCGCAGCGTGGCGGGAGAGAACGTGCTCGCGGACCACGTGCTCGAAGTCGCACGCCATGTGGACGGACCGGTTGCCGAAGCGTGGTTGAACGAAGTTGAGCAGCGCTTCCTGCTGGATGGCAGGGAACTGGTGCGCCTTGCCGACGCCGGCTTGTCGCCGCGCCTGATTGACCTCATGGTGGCGCTGAGCTATCCGCAGCGGTTCGCGGTCAAGCGCACCGAGCCGGTTCGCGCGGATCTCGGCAGTCGCGGGACGGTGTCGGGCGGCGGCGCTGGCTACAACTATCGGGGTTCGCCCAGCGAGCGTTGGGAGTGCGGCTTCGGCAACTCGATGCTCTCGTACGGCTACTATGGCAGCGGCTGCTATTCGGGGTACTACGGATACGGCTATTCCGCGATAGGCCGGTACGGTGCGTATGGGTACGGGCCGTATGGGTCCGGTGGCTACGGCTACAATGGTTACAATGGCTACAACGGCTACTACACTGGTCAGCAGCCGATCATCATCATTCAGCGCCCGGCGGACAACTCGCCGTCGCGCACCGAAGGACGTGCGGTGAACGGCAGCGGCTACACGCGCCGCACCAGCGAGCCCTCGTCGAACCCGCAGCGTTCCAGCGGTTCCAGTAGCTCCAGCAGCTCGAGCAGCAGCGGTAGCAGCGGCAGCAGCAGCGGCAGCAGCGGTGCCGCCAGCAGCAGCGCCGGGAGCAGCAGCAGCAGTGGAAGCAGCAGCGGTGACCGCACGGCCAAGCCACGCGTGCCGCCGGGCTGATTGCCGTCAGCAAATGCAAGGCGCCCCGCCGGAAGTACTGACCGGCGGGGCGCCTTGCATCGTCGATACCAGCTCGGCCGCGAACTACCTCGGCGGCTTCGTCGGTGCGCCCGTCCTGAGTGCCTTTTCGATCCTCGCGACGTCGGCCTTCACGTCGGATAGCACGGCGCGCATCGCTCCCGTCGGTGGCGACAGCGTGCCCGTTCTTGCACCAGAGCCACTGAACGCGCCATACAAGCTGCCCAGTCGCTGACGCAGGCCCGGCGTGCCGCCACGGCCGCCACCCGGGCCGGCGGGCGCGCCACCGGCAGCACCGCCGGGCGCCCGTCCGCCCACGATCAGCTGCTCGAGGGCCTGCAGCCGCGTGGCTTCCTCACCCGTAGCCGCCGCGCGCCTCGCCGTGAGCGCCGTGGCGAGCGTGTCCACGTGCGCCTGCAGTTGCATCACTTCCACCACGAACGCCTCGCGCGCCTTGTGTTCGGCGAGGGTCTGCGGTGCGGCAGGGTCGGCGCGCACCTCGAATGTCCGCGACTCGGCGACCACGCCGTCGACTTCGAGCGTGACCTTGAACGTGCCCGGAGCGATGTGCGGCCCGCGCGGCCCGATGTCGTGCGAGGGGATGGGCAACTGTATCACCCCGGCCCGTGGAGCGCCCGGCCCGCCTCCGCCGCCACCCTCCTCGCCGCCGCCCCCAAAGCCACCGGCTCGTCCACCGCCCGCGGCCAACGGAAAGCGAAGATCCCAGTTGACCCTATGCACGACACCCGCTGCGCCGGGGGCGGCAATCTCCCGAACGAGCTTGCCCGTGGGCGTCGTAACGAAGAGCCTGACCTTCTGCGCCGGCTGTGCGAGGTGATAGGTGAAGGCCGCGCCTTCCGCCGGGTTCTCCGCCGTGTAGAAGTACTGGTCCATGTTCGACACGTCTTGCCAGTACAGCATCAGCGTGGCGCGCGGCACGGCGAACAGGTGCGCGCGCTTGGCGGCGATGGCGCTCGTCCACTCGGCGATCGGCGAGGCGTCGTCGAGCACCCAGATGCTCCGTCCGTGCGTGCCGAGCACCAGGTCCTTGGTGCGGGGGTGCACGATGATGTCGTCGTAGCGCGTCGTCGGCAGGTTGGCGGCGAGCCTGGTCCAGTGCGCTCCGCTGTCGTGGGTGACGAAGAGCGAGCGCTCAGTGCCGGCAAAGAGCACGTTTGCGCGTCCGGGATACTCGGTAAGTCCGCGAATGGACGCATCGTCGCCGGGGAGTC
>CAYHCW010000239.1:0-5336 GCA_964355025.1 uncultured Gemmatimonas sp.
CGACGGCGTTCGCCGGGATCTGCAGCACGCCGCCCGGCGCCGCGCGAATGACGCATTCGTTCACCAGGTCATACACCGGCGTCCCACGCGTCAGCACCACCCCGGCGGCCAGCACGGCGCGTGTGCGCACCACCGTGCCCTCGTACACGCCGCAGTTGCCGCCCACCACGACGTCATCCTCGATCACCACGGGCGAAGCGTTGACCGGCTCGAGCACACCGCCAATCTGCGCCGCCGCGCTCACGTGCACGCGCTCGCCCACCTGGGCGCACGAGCCGATGAGGGCGTGCGAGTCGATCATGGTGCCGGCGCCGACATACGCGCCGACGTTGATGAACATCGGCGGCATGCAGACGACACCGCGGGCCACGTAGGCGCCGCGCCGGATGGACGACCCGCCCGGCACCACACGAATGCCGTCATCGAGCGTGAGCGCGCGCGTGGGCAAGGTATGCTTGTCGAAGAAGGTGAATGGCCGGCTCACCCGCGCGTCACCGAGCACCGACTGGTCCACCATGCGCCCCACGCGAAAGCCGGCGAGGATGCCGCGCTTGACCCACGGGACGGCGGCCCACTCGCCGCGATCGTCCAACGCGGCGGCGCGCACGACCCCGCGCTCGAGCGCGGTGAGCAGGAGGTCAATCGTCGCCTCCGCCTCCTCCGGCATGGGCTGGTGGTTGGGCAGTGCAAAGAGCGCCTCGCAGCGCTTCTTGAGTTCCCTGATCTCGGTGGTGCTCATGCGCCAAGCGCTCCGGCGGTGACGAGCGCCGCGCGCAGCGTGGCGGCGTGGCGATCGTCGAGTGAAACAAGCGGAAGCCGCAGCACATTGCGGATGCGACCCATCATGGCGAGGGCGGCCTTGATCGGAATGGGGTTCGATTCGACGAACGCCGCGCCGAACAGCGGCGTCAGTTGCTCGTGCAGCGCGCGCGCGCGAACGAGGTCGCCGGTCGCCGCGGCGGCGGCAAGCGCGTGCATCGCCGCCGGCGCGGCATTCGACACCACGCTGATGACGCCCTCGCCGCCAAGCGCCATCACGTCGACCGTCAGGGGATCATCGCCCGACAGCACCACGAACCCGGCCGGCCGGCGGCGAATGATCTCGGCAATCTGCGCGATGTTGCCCGAGGCTTCCTTGATGCCCACGATGTTGGGGTGCTCGGCCAGCGCGAGTGTTGTGTCGGCGTCCATGTTGCTCGCCGTGCGCCCGGGCACGTTGTACAGCACCACCGGCAACGGCGACGCGTCGGCCACCGCGCGAAAGTGCGCCACCAGGCCGCGCTGCGGCGGCTTGCTGTACGCCGGCGACACGTGCAGCAGGTGCGTGGCGCCCGCGGCCGCGAGCGCCCGCGAATTCTCGATGGCCACGGCCGTGTCGTTGGTCCCGGCGCCGGCGATCACCGGCACGCGACCGTCGGCCACCTCGGCGGTGATCGACACCACGCGCACGCGCTCAGCAAGCGTCAGCGTCGCCGCCTCACCGGTCGAGCCCACCGGCACCAGCCCGTCAATGCCCTCGGCAACCTGCCACGCCACCAGCGCGCGCAACGCCTGTTCGTCGAGCTGGCCGTCGGGGAGAAAGGGCGTCACCAGCGCCGTGATGGCTCCGCGCAACGGGAGGATGCTCATGCGGAAGCTCCGGACGGGGAGAGCACATCATCCAGCGAAAAGACGCCGCGACGTCCGCTGACCCACCGCGCGGCCACCAGCGCGCCGAGTGCAAAGACGCGCCGGTCGCGGGCCTCGTGCACCAGCCGCACCTGCTCGAAGGCGCCGTCGAAGATGACCTCGTGCGTGCCCGGCACATGGCCGACCCGCACCGAAGTGATTGGCATCCGCGTGCCCGATGCGCGCTCCGCCGCATCGGCGAGCAGCCTGGCGGTCCCGGAGGGCGCGTCCTTCTTGGCCGCGTGATGCGTCTCCATCATGTGCGCATCCAGACCGGCCGCACGCGCGCGCCGTGCTGCTTCGGCCACGACCGCCGTGAACAGGTGCACGCCGATGGAGAAGTTGGGCGCCCACACCAGCGCGCCGCCGAGCGCGCGCACTTCGTCGCTCACCGCCGCGCGCTCGGCGTCCCAACCCGTGGTGCCGCACACCACGGCGCACCCGGCGGCGATGCAGGCCCGCACGTTGGCGGCCGCCGCTGCCGGCGCGGTGAACTCCACAGCCACCGTGGCGCCGCAAAGCGTCTGCGCCGTGATGCCCTCGCGCGTGACGGCGTCGAGGCCGAGTACGGCGCGTACCTCGATGCCCTGCTCCGCGGCCAGCGCGGCCACGAGGCGGCCCATCTTGCCGTCCCCGATGACGGCGATGCGCAGTGCGCTCACGCGGCCCCCTCGAAGAACGCGCGATGCAGGCGGCGCATCGCCTCGTGCACCTGGTCGCCGTCCACGATGACCGTGAGGTTGATGCCGCTCGCGCTCAGCGAGCACATGTGCACGCGCAGCTCGCCGAGCGCGCCGAGGGCGCGCGCCATCGTGGGCGTGTGGCCGCCCAGGCCCGAGCCCACGAGCGCCACGATGCCGCGCCCGCGCTCCACCGTGACGTCGCCGAACGCGCGCAGCTCGGTGAGCACGGCGTCGAGGTGATGGTCGGCCTCCACCGTCACCGACACGCTGACTTCGGAGGTGGCGATGACGTCCACCGAGAGCGAGAACCGCTCGAACACCGAGAAGATGGCGCGCACCACGCCCGGGCTGCCCAGCATCCGGCTCGACTTCACGTTCACCAGCACGACATTGGCGCGGCCGGCGATGGCGCGGACGGCGAGCCGCGGCGCGTCGAACGTGATGCGCGTGCCGCCGGCCTGCGGACGGTGCGAGTTGTAGATGAACACCGGAATGCTGCGCTGCACCGCCGGCGCAATCGTGCTCGGGTGCAGCACCTTGGCCCCGAAGCTGGCCAGCTCCGCCGCCTCGTCGAACCGGATGTGCTCGATGAGCCGCGCCTGCGGGATGACGCGCGGGTCGGCGGTGAGCATGCCGTCCACGTCAGTCCACACCTCGATGGCCTCGGCGTCGAGCGCCGCGCCCAGGAGCGCCGCGCTGAAGTCGGAGCCGCCACGCCCGAGCGTGGTCGTGATGCCCGCAGCGGTGGCGCCGATGTATCCGCCGAGCACGGGGACCTTGCCGTCGCGCAGCAGCGGAAGCAGCTGCTCGCGGGCCGCGTCGGCGATGGCGTCCACCTGCGGCAGTGCCTTGCCGAACGCGCCGTCGGTGATCATCACGCGCCGCGCGTCCACGTACTCCGCCGGAATGCCGCGCTGCACGAACGCGGCGCTGACGATGGGCGCCGACAGCCGCTCCCCGTAGGCGGCCACCGCGTCGAGCGACCGCGGACTGAGGTCGCCGAGCACCGACAGCGCCTCGCCCAGGTGCGCGAGTTCGTCAAAGAGCACGCTCACTTCCGCACCGATCTCTCCGCACTCCGTACTCGTTCCCAGCAGTTCCTCGACGACGGCGAGGTGGCGTTCGCGCAGCACCTCGATGCCGCGAATGGCGGCGATGAACTGTCCGCCCGCCGACTGCGCCGCAATCTCGAGCAGGGCATTCGTGGTGCCGGCCAGCGCCGAGACGACGACGACCGGCTGTCGCGACAGGCGGCCGCGCACGATGGCCGCCGTGCGCTCGATGGCCGCCGTGTCGCCTACGGATGTCCCGCCGAATTTGGCGACGATCATTTCACACCGGCGCGGCCGGTGGCCACGAGCAGCTCGGCGTTGAGGATCGACCCGCCGGCGGCGCCACGAATGGTGTTGTGCCCCATCGCCACGAACTTCAGGTGGAACAGCGGGTCGGCGCGCAGGCGCCCCACCGAGACCGTCATGCCGTGCCCGCGCAGCGCGTCGCGGCGCGGCTGCGGACGATCGTCGTTCTCGAAGAAGTGCAGCGCGCGCTCCGGCGCCGATGGCAGCCCACGCACGGCATTCGCCCCGCGCCAGTCGCGCAGCACCTGCGCGGCCGCCTCGAGCGACGGCGCGCGGTCGAACTCCACCGAGAGACACACGGTGTGCCCGTTCTCCACCGCCACGCGGTTGGCGTGCGCGCTCACGGCGAACGGCGCGTGCACCACCGCGCCCTGCTCCAAACGCCCCAGCATCTTCTGCATCTCGCGTTCGAGCTTCGGCTCTTCGTCGCCGATGAACGGAATCACGTTGCCCAGGATGTCGAGCGACGGCACGCCGGGGTAGCCGGCGCCGCTTACCGCCTGCATCGTCGCGAGGAAGACGCGTCGCGCGCCGAACGCCGCGTGCAGCGGCGCCAGTGCGATGGCCGCCATCGTCGCCGCGCAGTTGGCGTTGGTGACGATGCCGCCGGTCCAGCCGCGACGCGCGCGTTGCGTGTCGAGCAGCGCCAGGTGATCGGCGTTGACCTCGGGAATCACCAGCGGAACGTCGGGCTCCATGCGGTAGTTCTTCGCATTGCTCAACACCAGGCGACCGGCGGCCGCACACGCGCCTTCTGCTTCGCCGGCAACGCCGCTGTCGAGCGCGGAGAAGATGATCGGCGACGTCACCGCGCGCGGGTCGCACGCGGTGACCGTGAGCTCCGCCACCTCGGCCGGCAGGTCGCCCTCGATCCACCGCGTCGCGTCGCCGTAGCGCTTGCCCGCCGAGCGTTCGGACGCGGCAACCTCGGCCACCCGAAACCACGGATGCCCGGCGAGCAGGCGCACAAACGTCTGGCCCACGGCGCCGGTGGCGCCGAGGATCGCCACGCGAATGGGCGTGACTTCCTTGCTCATGACGCGAGCAGCGCGTGGACGAGGCGCTCGTACGCGCCCACCGAGGCGCGCAGTTCGTCAAGCGCGATGAACTCGTCGGGGGTGTGGGCCACGTGGATGGAGCCGGGGCCGAAGAGCAGCGGTGTCCCCCAGCGGGTGAGCAGTTCGCGCCCGAGACAGAGGTTGGACGAAGCAACGACATTGTCGGCGAGTGCCTGCGTATGATAGATCGTCTAGATACCTAGACTCTTCGCATCGCGCGGGTTGTTGATGTCGACTTTCTGGCCGTTGATGAAGATTTCTCGGGCGTCGCGGCTGTAGGCGCCCGATAGGATCTTGATCAGCGTCGACTTGCCGGCGCCGTTTCGGCCAAGGAGGCCGACGACCTCACCCGGATAAAGGTCGATGTTGGCGTGGTCGACAGCCTTGATGCCGCCGAAGGCGATCGACACGTCGCGCATCTCAACCAGCGGCGTGCTGCTGGTGATCCCCGTCCTGGATCCTACGTGCCAGGCCGCCGGACAGGCTTCAGGTGCCCTGTGCGTTTCGACCATTGACCCCTCCCTACTTCTCTCGCCGGCGATAGACGTGAGCGACAAACATTGCAAAGA
>CAYHCW010000240.1:0-2363 GCA_964355025.1 uncultured Gemmatimonas sp.
CCGTTCCCGATGCAGAGTGACGAAGCGGTGCAGGAGTCGCCGGCCTCCGCACCCGCCGCCGAGTTCACCATCGACTTCGACGGACTCGCCGCGCGCGTCACGCGCGTGCCGGTGGAGGCCGACAACATCGGCAGCCTGCGCGCCATCAAGGGACACCTGCTCTTTGGCGTCCGGAGCGCCGGCTACAACGGCCGCGCCGGCGAGCGCACCCCGTCGCTGAAGGTCTTCGCCTTCAAGGATCGCAAGGTCACCACGCTGGTGGAGAGCTCCGGAGGATGGGCGCTCTCCGCTGACGGGTCCAAGCTCCTGATGAGCGCGGGCGGACAGTACGCCCTATACGACGCATCGCCCACAGGGGCCGCGTCGAAGAAGGTCGTCAGCACCGCCGGCCTGATGGTGGACCGCGACCCGCAGCAGGAATGGAACCAGATCTTCCACGAAGTGTGGCGGCGCTACCGCGACTACTTCTACGTGGCCAACATGCACGGCTTCGACTGGGAGGCCATCGGCAAGCGCTATGAAGCCTGGCTGCCGTTCGTCGCGCACCGCTCCGACCTGAACTACGTCATCAGCGAGATGGTGTCGGAACTCACCATCCAGCACGCCTACGTGGCCGGCGGCGACTACGAGGAGCCCGCGCGCATTGCGGTGGCCCTGCCGGGCGCGCGTTTTGCGCTCGACGCGGCCACCGGCAAGTACAAGATCGCCAAGATCTACCGCGGGCAGAACGAAGAAGCGATCTACCGCGCTCCGCTCACCGAAACGGGCGTGAACGTGGCCGAGGGGGAGTATGTGCTGGCCATCGATGGCACCGAACTGCGGGCCGATGAAGATCCGTACCGGCTGCTGCGCGGCAAGGCCGATCGTCCCGTGCAAATGACCGTAAACACGCGCCCCACCATCGAGGGTGCGCGGAGCGTGACGTTCAATCCGATACGCAGCGAAAGCGACCTTGCCTACTTCGACTGGACGCAGCGCAATCGCGACATGGTCACCAGACTGTCGGGCGGCCGCCTGGGCTACCTGCACATTCCCGACATGGGCGCGCCGGGCATCCGCGAGTTCATCAAGTGGTTCTACGGGCAGTTCGACAAGGAAGGGCTCGTGGTGGACGTCCGCGCCAATGGCGGCGGCAACGTCTCACGGATGATCATCGAGCGGATGCGCCGCAAGCTCCTCGGCGTGAACTACGGCCGGGTGGGCGGCAGCCAGGGCAATTCGTATCCCGACGCCGTCTTCATCGGGCCGATGGCCACCATTCTCGACGAACGGTCGTCGAGCGACGGTGACATCTTCCCCTGGATGTTCAAGGAGGCCGGGCTGGGCCTGCTGATTGGCCGTCGCTCGTGGGGCGGCGTCGTGGGCATCAGCGGCGGCGTGCCGCTCATCGACGGCGGCGGCATCAACGTGCCGATCTCGGGACTGGCGAACGCCAAGGGCGAGTGGGTCATCGAGGGGTACGGCGTGGACCCCGACATCAACGTGGAGAACGATCCCAAATCAGTCATTGCCGGCCGCGATCCGCAGCTGGAGCGCACCGTCGCCGAGTTGCTCAAGCAGCTGGAAGGGAAGAAGGTGAAGCTGCCGCCGATGCCCAAGGCGCCGGTGAAGACGCCGCCGCGCTGATCTGTTGCGAGAGCGAGTTGGAGGGGCGTTCGCCGAGGTCCGGCGGGCGCCCCTCCTCCGCGTTGTCAGCCCGTGACTTCGCGCGCCGCGCGCCGCCGCTCGGCGTACAGAATGCCGAGTCCCACCAGGTTCATCAGCACCACCACGAGCGTGATCTTGAGGCCGAACATCAGTGCGTTGTCCACCTTGATGATGGGGAACACCGAGAACGCGATGTACAGCAGCGTCATCAGGAGCCCCGACGTGGACGTCACCTTGAGCCACAGCGGCGGTCGCGGCGAGATGCCGCGCAGGCCGAACAACGGGATGGCGAACATCACGACGTACGTGAGCGCATAAAAGACGCCACTGGCGTTGAACAGCAGCTGGAATGCCTCGGCCTGCCCGACGCCGATGAGGCTCAGCAGCGAAATACCGAACGAGCACGCGCCCACCAGCAGGATGGAGTTCACCGGCGTCTTGTACTTGCTGTGCAGCCGGCTGAACCACGACGGCAGCAGCCGGTCCCATCCGGCGACCATCGGCAGGCGCGTGACGGCGGTGAAACTGAAACTGGCCTGCGCCACGCGCATGGACAGCGTCATCAGAATGGCAATCGTCACCAACGGTCCGGCAATGCCGAACGGGCCGAAGCCGGCGCGCAACACCTGTGCCAGTGGCGCAATCAGGTCGATGTCGGCCGTAGGGACGTACGCCACCACCGTGCTGGTGCCCAGCACGAACATGAGCGCGATGAT
>CAYHCW010000240.1:2463-5329 GCA_964355025.1 uncultured Gemmatimonas sp.
GCCACGAACGGCGTGCTCGTGGTCATCCAGGCTGCGCTCGGCCCCAGTGCGTACGACAGGTAGGTGGCGGCCTGCAGGCCGATCTCGGACGTGAAGACAATGACGTAGAGCCACAGGTTCCACGCGAGCATGAAGCCGACGGTCTGGTTGAAGCCGAGCTTGGCCCACTGGTAGAGCCCGCCCTCCAGCGGCATCAGGCGGTTGAGGTACATCACTACAAGCGCAGACGGGAGATAGAACAACAAGAGCGCAAGCAGCCAGAATACGACGTGCGAGGAACCGAGCTTGCCGGCGACGCCGATCCAGGTGAGGCCGACAATGAAGAGGATCTGCGTGAGGGCGAGGTCGCGGACGCCAAGTTCCTTCTTCAGCGACGCGCTGTGTGCCTCCACGTCCGCTTCGGCCAGGGCGAGCTCGGCCGTCGGCGACGCGGCGAGGTCGGGGCCGGACTCCGTGGGCTTCACGGGCGCACCTCGCCGAGCAGTTGCCAGTAGCGCGCCCACGCCTCGAGCCCCTCGTGCAGGCGGTGCACGCGGAAGAACTCGTTGGGCGCGTGGTAGTCCTCGTCGGAGGTGGAGAACGAGAAGTAGACGGTGTCGATGCCCATATGCCGCTTGAACAGTTCCATGATCGGCACGGTGGCACCCATGCGCACCACCAGCGGCGGCTTGCCGTAGACCGCCTGCAGGGCGGACGCGGCGGCCTTCAGCGCGAAGTGGTCAGTCTCGATGTGGGCCGCGGGCGTGCCGTGATCGCCCGGGGACACCGTCAGTCGCGTGCCCGGTGGCACGTGGGCCTCGAGGTGGCGCGTGACCTGCGCCACGACCTCATCCGGATCTTGGCCCGGCACCAGACGGCAGGTGATCTTGGCGTGCGCCTCGCACGGAATCACCGTCTTCTGCCCCGGCCCCTGATAGCCGCCCCACATTCCGTTGATCTCGAGCGTCGGCCGTGTCCACTGGCGCTCGAGCAACGTGTAGCCGGCCTCTCCGAAACCCGCCGGCGCGCCGACCTGCGCGAGGTACGCGGACTCGTCGAACGGCAGTGCCGCAATTGCGGTGCGCTCCGCCGGCGTGAGCTCAAGCACCCCATCGTAGAACCCGGCAACGGCGATGCGTCCGTCGGGATGGTGCAGCGACGCCACGAGCTGCGCCAAGGCGTGCAGCGGATTGGCCACACTCCCGCCGTGCCGTCCGGAGTGCAGGTCCTTGGCGGCGGCGGTGAGCGAGAAGTTCAGCCCCGCGAGCCCGCGGCTGGCCACCGTGAGCGAGGGCTCGCTGGCGCGCCACATCGCGCCGTCGGCCGAGATCACCAGATCGGCCCTGAGCAACTCCTTGTGTTCCGCGATGAACCCGTCGAGTGAGGGACTGCCGATCTCTTCCTCGCCCTCGATCAGGAACTTGACGTTGATCGGCAGCCCGCCTGAGACCGCGAAGAACGCCTCGGCGACCTTGATGGCGATCAACACCGGCCCCTTGTCGTCGGAGACGCCGCGCGCATAGAGGCGGCCGTCGCGCACCGTCGGGCTGAACGGCGGGCTGATCCACTTCTCCAGCGGGTCGGGCGGCTGCACGTCGTAGTGGCCGTACACCAGCACGGTGAGCTTGCCGGGTGCGCCGAGCCACTCGCCGTAGACCACCGGGTTGCGGGGTGTGTCGATGGTGCGCACCGAGAGCGGTCCGGCGGCGGCGAGCTTGTCGGCGACCCACTGCGCCGCCGCTTGCATGTCGGCTGCGTGTGCAGGATCGGTGCTCACGCTGGGAATCGCGGCGAACTCCTGGAGTTCGCCGAGGATGCGATCATGCTGCGCCTGCAGGTGGGAGAGTACCTGGGCGTTCGACATCACTTGCCGCCGTCGATGGAGAGTACCTGGCCGGTGATCCAGTTGGCTTCGTCCGAAGCGAAGAAGAGCACGCCGTTGGCGATGTCGTCGGGCGTGCCGAGCCGTTTGAGCGCGATCTGGTTGACGAGCGCGCGCTGGCCCTCGGCGCCGTACGCCTCCCACTGGCGTTCGGTGGCCGCGTTGGAGCGCACGAAGCCGGGCGCGATGTTGTTCACGGTAATGCCCCACGGTCCCAGCTCGTGCGCCAACTGTCGCGTGAGGCCTATCTGCGCGGCCTTGGCCGACGCGTACGCCTGGATGCCGGTGAGGCTGATGCCCAGCCCGGCGCCGCTGGAGATGTTGATGATGCGTCCAGCGCGTTTGGCCTTCATCCCCGGCGCCACGGCCTGCGACAGGTAGAACGCACCCGTCACGTTGACGGCGAAGATGCCCTGCCATTGTTCGGGCGTCACTTCCTCGAGCGGACGCCCCACCTGGCCGAGCACACCACCGGCGTTGTTCACGAGCACGTGAACGCAGCCCGTGGCCGCCGTTGCGTCGGCGACCAGGGCGTCCACGGCGCGCTTGTCGCTGATGTCCACCACTCGCGTGGCGCAGGCGCCGCCGGCTGTTTGGCAGAGTCGCTGCGTCTCGAGCAGCTCATCCTCAATCACGTCGCAGGCCCAGACGCTGGCGCCGCGCCGGGCGAAGGCGAGGCTGATGGCGCGCCCGAACCCGTGCGCCGCGCCGGTGACGATGGCCGTCTTGCCGCTGAAGTCGAGGGTCATTCGGTAGCCGTGTGGGGGAGAATCGCAGTGAGCGCGCCGAGCGTGTCGAGTGACTGCGCGCGGACGCCATTCTCGATGTCGTGTATCAGCTCGACGAGACGCGCGGTGAGCGGTGTCGGCACGCCCGCCTCAGCGCCGAGCGCCACGACGATGCCCAGTTGCGCGTCGACTTCGGTGCGGCGCTTGCGCACCGCGAGGTCGCGCCAGATGCCGCTGTGCGTCTTGGCCGAGCGGCGGTTGTGGGCCACCAGCGCGT
>CAYHCW010000241.1:0-5264 GCA_964355025.1 uncultured Gemmatimonas sp.
GCGGCAAGGCCGATGAGGACTTTCAGGGCGAAGGGCACAGGGGGAAGCTACGGCGTTCGCGGCCGCCGCCCAAGGGAGGCGCTCAGCAGTCCTGGAGCGCCGAACGGACCGCTGGCGCGCGCGCGATCCCTGGAGGGGCGGTCTTCCCGACGTAACGCGTCGGTGGCGCGTTCGTGGTGCGCGCGCGCCGAGTCGGGCAACTGCAGTGCGTCGAAGACTTGCGCCACAAGCTGATGCGCCTCGGTGAGCGTGCCCGTCGTGCCACCCGCGCCAATCGGGCCGCGCAGCACGCCGCGCAGCGCGCCCAGCGCCGGCTGTGGGCGCCCGGCCTGCAGGCAGTGCGTGCCCGCGGCGAGGTTGGCGCGCGCGAAGGTCGTGCTGGCTCCGGTCAAGCTCGACACGAACGCGTCGCACGCCGCGAGGTGGTCGCCGCGCGCAGCGAAGAGCAGGCCCCGAATGTAGCGATGCATGCGATGGTCGCGAATCCACGAGCTCTGCCGTCCCAAGAACTGCACGGAGTCGGCCAGCAGGGCAAGGCGCGCCGTGTCGCCGAGCGCAGCCACGGCGTCGCTCAGGCGAATCAGGCGCGACATGTGGAAGATCGCTGCCGACGCCGCAGGCTCTGCGGCGCTGGTGCGTACGCGAGCCAGCGAGTCCCACACGGCGGCGGCTTCGGCCGCGCGCCCCGCTTCGAACAACGACTGGGCGTGAAGCGCGACGGCGAGGTTGCGCGCGTTGGGACGAGCGCGGGTGTTCCGGTCCATCTCCGTCGCCAACGCCAAGGCCTCGCGCCAGCGTCCCTGCTCGCGCCTCAGGCGCCAGCGGAGGAACCGTGCACCGTCGGCGTCCTCCGTGCTTCCGATTCGCTCGCGCAGGGTGAGAATGTCCTCGAGCGCGCGAAAATCCCCGGCGCGCAACAGGATTT
Organism: uncultured Gemmatimonas sp.; assembly: GCA_964355025.1. Taxonomy (GTDB): domain Bacteria; phylum Gemmatimonadota; class Gemmatimonadetes; order Gemmatimonadales; family Gemmatimonadaceae; genus PNKL01. The sequence goes on from CAYHCW010000241.1 coordinate 926, forward strand.
CGCCCAGTGCGTTGGCATCGACGCCGGCCGGTGCCAGGTCATCTGCGCGATGGCGCGCAGCGAGCGCCTCCTCAAAGCGACCGCTGATGGACAGCTGATACGACAGCGTGTTCCACGCCGTCGCGTAGGTCGGCCGTGCGCGAACCCACGTACGGGCCGTCCGCTCGGCGGCCGGGAGCGAGTCCATGTGCTCGTACGCCACGGTCAGCAGGCCATAGGCCTCGCACGAGAGGCAGCGTTCGCCGGTTGAGTCCCGTCCCGAGCCACCGGCGGCGATCACCTGCTGCAGCGGCGTGACGGCCGTGGCAAAGCGCCCCGACATCCACCGGGCCTTGCCCACCAGCAACTGCCCTTCGACGTCGGCCGGATAGCGGATGGCCAGCGTTTCGGCGAACGCGAGTTGCGTCGGTTCGTTGAAGTGATTGGCGTGAAGCGCGAGAATCAGGAGTCGGTCGTGGTCCGATTGCAGAGGCGCCAGTGCAGCCGCCCGTTGCTGCAGTCGCTGTGACACTTCGTGTTCGCCCCGAAGTCCGAGCAGGTGGCCCAGTTGAAGGGCCGCCAGCCCGAATGTCGAGTCCTGGTCAAACGCCACGCGCATGAGTCGTTCAGCCGAGGCACGGTCGTCCAGGCTCCATGCGCGCATGGCCTGGTCATACATGAGCCGCGCCGCCCCCGACATGGGCTGCACGGGCGCCCGGGAGGCCTGAACGGCTGGCCGAGCGCGGTCCGTCGCGGCACGAGCCCCAATGCGTTGCGTGACCAGGATGGCCGAGACGACGGCGACTCCGGCGAAGAGCCAGAGCGCGGGACGCGGAACACGTCTCGAAGTCGAGTCGAGTACGCGCGATACCGAGGGATCGCCAGCCGCATCTGGGAGCGCCTGCGTGCCGGCGGTCGTCAGGAGTTCAGCTTGATGTACCGAGCGACCGCGTCGAAGTGCACGCACGAGATGCTGCGTTTCCTCCGTCGGCTCCACATCAAGATCCTGTTTGAGGCGGCGCGCAAACTCGCTGAAGGCCTGCAGGGCGCCGACGCGATCCCCGACGCGATCGAGGTTCGTCAGCAGGCGCCTGAGCACCGCCTCGTCCTCCGGTGCCAGCGCCTGCGCGCGGCGCGCCCACTGAGCGGCCGCGGAGAAGTCACGCTGGCGCTCGGCTTCCGCGCTGAGGCCGCAGGCAGCGTCGGAGACTCGACGGCGCAGTCGCGACCGTGTGTCGTCGAGCCAGCGCTCAAACTCCGGCGCCTCCGAGACGTGGAATCCCGGCAGGAGGTCCCCGCGATACAGCGACACGGCGTCGGCGTCGCGTCCCTGGTCGAGCGCCGTGATCACCTGCGCCGCGTCGCATGACACTACCGACGAATCGAGAGCTATCTCCGTGTCCCCGCGCCGCTTGAAGGCGGCAGCCCCGAGCGCACCACGGAGCACGTGCAGGGACTGGCGCAGGCCGTGTCGGGCTCGGTCGTCGTCGAGTTCGGGCCAGAACAGTGCGAGAATGCGGTCGCGTCGCTCGAACTCGCCAAGCGGCACGCAAGCCAGGTACGCGAGGAGTGCCATTCGCTTGGGCTGGCGGATGACCGCGCCAGCGTCCTCGGAGGCAACTCCATCCAGCCCCAATCCGCCCAGCACGCGCAGAGTAATCACTTGCTTCTCGCGTCGTAGGGGGTGGGCCGACAAAAAAAGTCAGCGATTTCCCCCGGATGCCGCCCAAGTGACGGCACGGGGGACAGGCGGATGACAGCAGGGTCCTAGGTTCGTGAGAACATACGGGTCCCCCGCAGCACCCGGCAAGCATTCCGGCGACCCCCGAACCGCAGGAGTCCATCCTCTAATGAATATCACCACCCGCTTTTCACGCGTGCGGATCGCCGCCTTCCTCACAGCGCTGGCGCTCGTCGCTACCTCCACTGTGTCGGCCCAGAGCATCGGCGAGAGGGCGAAGCAGAAGGCCAAGGAGCGGGCCGACGCCAAGCTGGAGCGCGCGCTCGACAAGGCGATCGACAAGGCGGAGGGGCTTGTTAACTGTCTCGTTGGGGACGAAGAGTGCCTGGAGAAGGCCAAGAAGGACGGCAAGCAGGTGAAGACGCACGAGTCGCAAGAAGAGGTAGAAGCGGCCAACGAGGCAGCGGCCAAGGCCGCGGCAACGAAGGCCGCAGCGGCCAAGGAGGCTGCGGCCAAGGAGCCGGCGGCCAAGGAACCCGCAGCCCAGGCCGCCGCGACCAAGGAGCCCGCACCGGCGCCGGCCGTCGACAACAAGTCGTGGGACAACTTCGACTTCGTCCCCGGCGAACGCGTGCTCTTTGCGGAGGACTTCTCGAAAGACCGTGTGGGCAACTTTCCGCAGCGGCTCGAACTCGTGAGCGGCAACATGGAAGTGATCGAATGGCACGCCAAGCGCTGGCTGCGCGTGTCGAGCAGCGGCGCGCTGGCCATCCCGCTGCCGGAGAAGCTGGGCACGCGATTCACCATGGAGTTCGACGCGACGATTCCGTGGAACGGTGTGGGGTTCTATGCCTCAACCGCCGCCGACAAGCTGGGCCCGCTGCCCGCCACGCGGGGCACCGCCAACGTGCACCTCAGCGGCACCACGGCGGGCGTCGCGCGTGCCAACAGCACGGAAGGCTCGATGGTGGACCCGCGCACGCTCTTCGCCGACATGTTCGTGACCGACAACAAGACGGAGACGCGAGTCTTCCACATCCGCATGGAAGCGGACGGGCGCTATGTGAAGGTGTATATGGACGAGAAGCGCATCGCCAACATTCCCAATGCAGACTTTGGGCGCACCAACAAGATCTTCTTCGAGTATGAGAGCCCGATGGATGACGTCTTTCCGCTGATCGGAAACATCTCGGTCAACGCCGGGGGCAAGAGCCTCTACGACGCGCTGCTCGCCGACGGACGAGTGTCCACGCAGGGCATCCTCTTCGATGTGGGCAGCGACCGCATTCGTGGCGAGTCCACGCCGACGCTCAAGCTCATCGGCGACATGCTCACCGAGCATCCCGAGCTCAAGCTGGCGGTGGAAGGGCACACCGACAACACCGGCACCGCGGCCGGCAACCTGACGCTCTCGCAGCAGCGCGCGCAGGCCATCGTGGCGTACCTCGCGTCGACGTTCAAGGTCGATGCATCGCGGCTGACACCCAAGGGCATGGGCCAGACGAAGCCCGTGGGCAGCAACGACACGACCGAAGGGCGGCAGGCCAACCGGCGCGTCGAGCTGGTGAAGATCTAGTCATGCACACCACGACACGTCGTCTCATTGGCGGGCTGTTGATCGTGCCCGTGATGTTGTGCGTGATCCCAGTCTCCGGCGCCGCTCAAGTCAATGTCGCCGGACAGGTCAACACGCGGCCCATTCGCCCGGCGGAACAGGCGTTTCTGGACCGGATGGCGGCCGAGTTCGCCAAGATCCTGCCGCCGGTTCCGGCTGGCTGGGTCGAGGTCGAGCGCCGGATCTACGATTCAGGCGGCACGACGAGCGACTGGAGCGCTCCGATCTCGGCGGATTACGCCTGGCTGATCGTCAGTTCGGAGCTGGAAGAACGGCAGAAAGTGGTCGATGAGCGGTTGCAGTCGGCGTCCGCCAAGAACCAGGACGCCTTTGACGCCGCGACTGCGCGGAATCAGAAGCTGATGGAGGAGTTCAGCGCCAAGTTGCAGGCGGCAATCGCAAAACAGGACCAGGCGCTGATCGACCGTTTGCAGGCGGACTTCAAGAAGAAAATGGACGAAGGCGCCAAGGCGACGATGCCATCCACGACGCGCGCACCGGAACTGTCGGACACCGACGCGCGCATCAGCATCTCCATCAACCCGTACAACGCGTCGGTCATGGCCGAGAAACAACTGCCGACGCCGACGGGGTTCACGTGGGCTGGGCGCCGCGAACCGGATGCCAACTCGTCGGACCGGGAGGGCGTGACGCGGTACCTGATTGGCAACTGGGCCCCGGATTCAGACGGCAGCGGGCGAACCCTGAAGTTCACACCGAACAAGGCGACCGTGGTGTACGGCATCGCGATCGAGATCCAGGCGCGGGCCGACCGGGCCGAGGCGTTGTTCCGGGCGATGAGCAGCGTGCGACTGAAGGCGCTGCTGCAGCAGTAGCTGCGACCGGTGACGTCGCTGCGTCAGCTCTTCCCAGGAAGCAGGCACACCAAGCGCGCACGCGTGGTGTACTCGTTCAACGGAGCGCAGTCGTGAAGAGACAACGAAGCGTCATCGCGTTTCTTGCCGCCATGAGTTGCCTGTCGGTTGCCTGCAAGGACAACGCGAAACCAGAGGCGCAGCAGGGGGCGCCGTCGCAGGCCGAGGTGGAGCGCGGGCTCGCGAGCG
>CAYHCW010000242.1:0-5251 GCA_964355025.1 uncultured Gemmatimonas sp.
GTCTCACCGAGATCAGGCGACACGTACACGCCTGCAGCGAGCATGTCGGGGCCGGCCAGCGTGCCGTTCCGCACGAGTTCGCGAATGGCGACGTCCTCGAAGTGCGGCGTGCTCGCACTGCGCACCGTCGTCACGCCGCTCTCCAGCGCCCGGCGGGCGTTGGCCACGGCGGCGATGTGCGTGTGCGCGTCGATGAGTCCCGGCGTGACGTAACGACCGGCGGCGTCGATGACGCGCACGCCAACCGGGACCGCCCCTCCGGCGGTGATGGACGCGATGGTGCGCCCCTGCACGACGATCGTCGCGTTGCGCGTGATCGCCCCCGAGCCAACATCCACGACGTTGGCGTGCGTGATGGCGAGCTGAGCCCCCAGGGTGAATGGGGAGGCGGCAAGGGCGAGGGCAATCAGGCGGTGCGTCATCGAGGGGCTCCGGTCGTTCGGCAGGCGATCTGCGGACGGATCAACCAATTCATCGGGTGTCGTGCGAGGCCGAGTGCAACTGCAACTGCAACTGCAACTGCAACTGCGGAACTCCCGATCACACGGATCAGCGGATCACTGCGGATCAAGCCCGTGTGTGCGCCGTTCACTGCATCAATCCGCGGTTATCCGCGAAATCGGGAGTTCCGCAGTAGAAGCCAAAGGTACCACCTCAACCGATCCGCACACCGTTCGGCACCGGGTGCCCCGGGGCGAGCAGCACCACCTCGGTGGCCTCGGGCATGGCGCCAAGCACGAGCACTTCGCTCACGAAGCCGGCGATGTTGCGCGTGCCGATGTTGGTGACCGCCACGACCTGGCGACCCACGAGCCCGTCGGGGGTGTAGTGCGTCGTCAACTGCGCACTCGACCGCTTGATGCCCAGTTCGGGGCCAAAATCGATCTCGAGCCGGATGGCGGGCTTCACCGCGCGGTCGAAGGCCTCGGCGCTCAGCACTGTCCCGACGCGAATGTCGATGTCGAAGAAATCCTGGGGTGTCGGCATTCGCCGAAACTAGCGCGGCAGGCACTTCGGCGCACCGTGGCGCCCCGCTAACTTGCAGGCATGGGACAATATGAGCGTCACGTGTTCGTCTGCACGTCGGGCAAGACCTGCCCCACGCAGAACTCCAAGGATGTCTTCACCGCGCTGCGCAGCGCGGTCGTGGACGCCGGCCTCAAGGGGAGCGTTCGCCTGAACCACAGCGGCTGCCTGGGGCAGTGTGGCCACGGCCCGATGGTCGTGGTCTACCCGGAAGACGTCTGGTACGAACAGGTGCAGGCCACCGACGCCGCGCGAATCGTCAGCGAGCACTTCGTGGGCAACTGTCCGGTGGAGGCGCTGCGCTACGTCGCGCCCGCAGGTGACAACAAGCTGCCCGAATAGGCAACGCACCCCGGCATGTACGACGACCAGCCTCCCACGATGGAACCCTATGCCCGTCACGTGCTCGTCTGCACGGGCGGGTATTGCTCGGCGGACCGTCGCGGGCGCGCCATCTACGCGCAGCTGGCACTGCTGCTGCAGCGCGAGGACCTCCTGTTCGGGCCCACGCGCGTAAAACGCAGCGAAGCGCCGTGCCTCGGAGTTTGTGCGGGCGGCCCCATCGTCGCCGTCTACCCCGATGGCATTTGGTACGCAGGCGTCACGAGCGAAGTGCTGGAGCGCATCGTCGTGGAGCATCTGCGCCACGGCAGGCCGGTGGAGAGCGCCGCGTTTCACCAACTGCCACAGAATCCGGGTGACTGACGACTTGCGGTTGGCCCTGGCACACGACAGATATAGTCCAGCCCAACTGTCGAGGCCTTGGACAGTGTCAGAAGTCTTGTATGAACGATTGATGCCAGAGGGGGCCGTCGTGCGAATTCGCCGACTGACCCCGGAAGGGGGCACGCCCGTGCGGGCCGTGATCGAGGTGGACCGGCGTGACTCCGGTCCGCGCGGCATTGGCTCGGGCCGTCGTCCGCCGCCGTTGATGGCCGTGGAGGGCGACAGCGACCAGGGTGTCGTGGCCGCACTGCTCCCCTTCGCAGAGGAAGATGCAGCAGTGGCCCGCCTGATGGCGCAGCGCAGCCCCGTCTAGGCGCGTTGCCCGGCGGTGGGCGCGGCGCTACGTTGCCCCGCACCACCAATGCCCCAGTCTTTTGACGCGCGTCGCCACCTGCTTGGCGCAGCCCGCCGGTTCCTCCTCCGTGAGGGGCCGACGACCGCCGTCGTGTCGAGCGATCCACCACGATTGACGCCCGCCGCCCTGGAGAAACACCGAATGTCCCGTGCCCGTGAACGCATCCTCGCCAACCTCGACGACATGTACCGCGAGGCGTTTGAGCGCGCCAAGACGACCGAAGACGAGGCCGGAATGAAGGCGCTCGACTTCTCGTATCGCCGCGAGCAACTGTATTTCGAGATCCTGCTCGACATGCGCGACGCCATCGAGCGTCGCTGAGCCATTTCGCCGAGTCACCCATGCACGTGCTTGCCCAAGCCGCCGTGATCAGCCTGGCCATCGTCAACGCGCGCGTCTGGACGGGTGATGCGCGTCGCCCGTGGGCCGACGCCGTGGCGATCGAGGGGAACCACATCGCCGCGGTGGGATCGAGCGCCGAGATCCGGAAGCTCGCCGGCGCCGAGACGCGGATCATCGACGCCAAGGGGGCGATGGTCGTTCCCGGCTTCACCGATGCGCACGTGCATTTCACCGACGGCGGCTTTGCGCTGCAGTCGGTGAAGCTGCGGGACGCCATGACGAAAGCCGAGTTCATCAGGCGCATCGGCGCGTTCGCCAAGACGGTGCCTGCCGGGGCATGGATCCTCAATGGTGACTGGGACCACGAGAACTGGGGCGGCGAACTGCCTGCGCGGCAGTGGATCGACTCGGTGACGCCCAACAATCCCGTGTGGATCAACCGGCTCGACGGCCACATGAGCCTCGCCAACGGCGCCGCGCTCAAGGCGGCGGGGCTCACGCGCGACCTGAAAGACGTCGACGGGGGCACGATCGTTCGCGATGCGTCGGGCGAGCTGACCGGCGTGTTCAAGGACAACGCGATGGGCGTGGTGGATCGCGTCGTGCCGCCGGCGCCACCGGCGATGATGGACCGCGCATTGGCCGGCGCCATGGCCTACGTGAACGAACAGGGCGTGACGGCCGTGCACAACATGGGCACGTGGGGCGAGCTCGCTGCATTCGAGCGCGCCCACAAGGCCGGCACGCTGACGACGCGCATCTACGCCGTCGTGCCGCTCGCATCGTGGAAGCGGCTGGCCGATACCGTGAAAGCGCGCGGGCACGGTGACGACTGGGTGCGCATCGGCGGGCTGAAGGGCTTCGTGGACGGTTCCATTGGGTCGCACACTGCGGCCATGCTCGAGCCGTTCACCGACGCCCCCAACGACCGCGGGCTGATGGTGAACACCGAGGCCGACTTGTACGCGTGGACCAAGGGGGCCGACGAGGCAGGCCTGCAGGTGCTCGTTCACGCCATTGGCGACCGCGCCATCCGCACCCAGCTCGACATCTTCGAGCGTGTGGCCAGGGAGAACGGCCTGCGCGATCGCCGGTTCCGCATTGAACACGCCCAGCACATCGCCCCGGCCGACCTGCCGCGATTTGGTGCGCTGGGCGTCATCCCCTCGATGCAGCCGTACCACGCCATCGACGACGGTCGCTGGGTGGACAAGGTCATCGGGGCGGAACGCTCCAAGGGCACCTACGCCTTCAAGTCGCTGCTCGACACCCAGGCGAAGCTCGCGTTCGGCAGCGACTGGTTTGTGGCGCCGCCGACGCCGCTGATGGGGATCTACGGCGCGGTGACGCGCCGCACGCTAGACGAAAAGCGTCCCGGCGGCTGGGTGCCCGAGCAGAAGATCACGGTGGAGCAGGCGCTGCGCGCCTACACGACGGGTGGCGCGTACGCCGGATTTTCCGAATCGACGCGTGGTCTGATCAAGACGGGCATGCTCGCCGACCTGACGATGATCGACAAGGACCTCACGCGCATCGCCCCTGAGGCCATCCGCGACGCCAGGATCGTGCGGACGATCGTCAACGGAAAGGTCGTCTACGAGATGATTGCGGCGCCGTAGTGTGCGGCCGCGCTACGGCGGCGACCGCCGCCCCGCGGTCGAGGTGACGTAGATGACGCCCTGGCCGTGGTCGAGTCCCCACCGGGCCGACGCGTCCATGCCGTTGTAGCGCTTTATGCTCTCGACGCCTGACGCGGGGATATCACGCAGGCTCCCCACCGTGCCGAGCCGGATGCCGTCGAGGTAGACCTGGATTTCGGTGGGGTGCGTGAAGGTGTTGGTGCCGCGAACGTGCAACCAGTCGCGGCGCAGCGCATCAACGGCATCCCACGCCGAGGTAAACCGTCCTTCCATCACCTCTTCCCTGCTCAGGACCGATCGGTCGCCGGACCCGCCGCCCGAGCCCGATGAGGCGCGGAAACAAGCGCCGAGCGGTACGAGCAGCGTGAACGACAGGCAGAACAGGAGGCGACGGGTCAGCATGGGAGGCTCCGGCACGGGATACCAAGATCATGTGCAGACTGCCGGGGAAAGGAAAGGGCGCGCCCGTCACGCCCTCAACATCACCGAGCTGGCCCGCGCCTGCCGAAACTGCTAGCGCCTCAGCGCCGCCTCGAGTTCCAGCCCCTTGCCGGTGTCAAACGCTCCCGTCGCGCGCCACAGCACGTGGCCCGCGCGGTCCACCACCAGCACCTGGATCACGTTCTCGTCAGTGATGCCCAGTGCCTGCTTGAACGGCTCCTTGTCGATGTAGAGCGTGACGGTGCGGTCACGCGCCGAGCGGTCGTCGATGCCTCCCCTCATGCCGCGGTTGATCATCCACCGCATCGGGGCGACCATGCGCTTGATCGTCGGCAGCTCGTAGTAGTCGACGCCCGGCGTGCGACCGATGACCTGCTTCACGAACGGCACCCAGGTGTCCACGTCCTTCTGCTGCTTCTGCAGGAAGGCGACGAAGACGATGTTGCGCTCGCCGGCGAAGTCGCGCGGCAGGGTGAGCGTCCTGCCCTCCAGATTGGCGCTGGTGACGGTGGGGAAGTGCACGGTGTCGGCGGCGAGGGCGATGGAGAGCGCGAGTGTGAGCAGCATCCGGCTAGGTGGTAGGTGGTAGGTGGTAGGTGGTAGGTGGTAGGTGATAGGTACCAAACATCGGGGGCCAGCGGATTGTTCCGCCCGCCCCCGCCCCCGTCCACCTAGCACCTAGCACCTAGCACCTAGCACCTAGCACCTAGCACCTAGCACC
>CAYHCW010000243.1:0-5247 GCA_964355025.1 uncultured Gemmatimonas sp.
GTCAGGAGGCGGCGGACCTCAAGCAGATGCTCGAGGACCGCAAGGTGATCGAGCGAGCCAAGGGCATCCTGATGCGCCGCACGGCCTGCACGGAACCCGAGGCGTATCGCATCCTGCAGCGCTCGTCGCAGGATCGGTCGAAGCGCATGGTCGACATCGCCAGGGCGGTGCTGGACTCGGAGCCAGGAGCTGGCTGCTAGCTGCTAGCTGCTAGTTCCTGAGTTGCGGCCTCCGCCGCCTGCGGCTTCGTGTAGTTCTCCATGTCGAGCCCGAGCAGGATGGTGAGCAGCACGATCACCGCCGACGTGTAGAACGGGATGCCGGGGCCGAGGTGGTCAAAGGCCCAGCCGGCGTAGAGGGGGCCCACCACGCGCGCCACGCCGCCAAACGTCTGCTGCACTCCCATGTAGAGGCCACGCTCGTGCTGCGGCACCACGCGCGACAGCAGGCCGGTGACGCACGGGAACGTGAATGCCGTGCCCAGCGGCACGAGGGCCACGGTGAGCGCCAGCATCGGGATGTTGACGGCCAGCGGCATCCCACCGAGGCCGCACGCCAGCAGGAACATGCCCAGGCGCGACAGGCGCGCCTCGCCGAAGTGGTCCACCATCTTGCCAAGCACGCCGGCGCGCGTGATGACGGAAATGACGCCGAGGTACGTGAAGAAAAATCCAATGGTCTTCGCCGTGACCCCGAACTTCAGCGCGAGAAAGAGCGCGAGCGTCGTCGTCATCGCCTGGAACGAACCCATCGTGATCGCGTAGATCCAGATGAGGCGCGAGGCCGGCTCGCCGCTGTGCGATACGACGCGCCAGATGGCCTCGCGCGATCCGCGCACGACCTTCCCCGACGCCTTCGCCGCCGCGGCATCGTGCGACTCGGTGAGGTAGTGATGAGCGAAGAGCATCGTGACGGCTGACATAAGCGCCGCGGCAAGGCCCGGGCCGCTGGACCCAAAGCCCGCCGCCGCTGCCGAGCCCAGCACGGGACCCAGCGCGACGCCCGCGTTGGTGGCGGCCGACAGCCAGCCCAGTGCCTTGGCGCGGTCCTCGGGCCTGGTGGCGTCGGCCACGTACGCCTGGATCACGCCGACGGTGCCGCCGCCGGCGCCCTGCACGATGCGGCTGATGAAGAGCCAGTCGAGCGAGCGCGAGTACGCGAAGATCACGTACGCGATGGTCGAGGCCGCCAGGCCGATCATCAGTGCGGGACGGCGTCCGATGCGGTCCGAGACGCGCCCCCAGATGGGGGCGCTGATGAGCTGGGCGATGGCGAACATCACCACGAGAAACGACATCGTGGCGCCGTTGCCGTTCATGTGTACGGCCTGCAACGCCTGTGACACGTATCCCGTGCCCTGGAAGTCCTTCACGTAGAAGGCCAGGAGCGGAATGACCATGAGGATCCCCACCATGTCCATGAAGGCGGTGATCATCAGGACGACGAGCTTGCCCATGTCTCTCTTGTTCGTTCGTGGCAGAGGCGACGCCGGCAAGCACGAGCAGCTTGCACGGGAAGCCTGAAGAATCGCCCGCGCGCCGAGCGGGAGCAAGTTGATCCGTGCCGACGTGCGGGAGCTAGCCGATGGCGTCCGTGCCGGCAAGCACTGCGGTGACCACGAGCACGAGCAACGCGAGCAGGCTCTCGGCCAGCAGCGAACGGCCAATCGACGCCAGGTCCACCGACGGTACGCGGCGCCTGGCGAGCTTCGAATGCCCCGCACCAAGCGCGGCCGTCACCCCGACGAGCAGCAGCTTGGCCACGAACAGGCCGCTGTACGACGATGATGCGATGCCTACGGGCACCCCCATGCGCAGCCAGGCGGTGAGCAGTCCCGTGACGAAGACCGTGCTGGCGGCGACCATCGCCACTGGATGAAAGGCCACGATGAGAGCGGCCGAGAGCGCCGGTCCGTCGGTCTCGCGGCGCGCGCGGAGCGTGGCGATGGTCAGAAGTGCCAGCGCGCCAACCCATCCACCGGCAGCGGCGACGTGCACGACGTCCATCAGCACCGAAAGGACGCGCCACTCCCCCGCGGCCGCGTGCCCCAGGAAAGCCGGAATGACCACCAGCAGTGCCACACTACCTGTGGCCAGTCGCGGCCAGGGCTGCGTGCGGCGTCCACGGAGCAACGCGGCACCCGTGATTGCGGCGGCGACAGCCTGCGCGGCGTGCCCCCAATCCCCTCGGGCACGCAGAACCGGCAGCGCAGCGGCCAGCACGAGCAACGCCGAACACCAGATGGCCGCGCGAACGCCAAGGTGCCCGAGCGACTGCCGGTGCCGCTCGGCGACTGCACCGGTCATCCTGCCTGCGACGAAGCGGCTGAAGACCCACGCGCCCACGGTTCCGGTGGTCGCCGCGAGAGCGAGAAACCGGAGAAGGACCGACGGCCAGCCGCCGGCTGCGTCAATCATCGGGCCGCCTCGGACTCGGCGAATCTGGGGGGGCGTGAGGGCATCGTCCAAAGATCGCCCCGCTGCCGCCGCCTGCCAACCGCCGGCCAACCGCCGCCGTGCGGCCTTCACTGCCGGTCGTCCTCGTGCGAGCATTAGGCATGTCCCAACGCATTCGCACCAGGTTCCTCGTCATTGGATCCGGGGTCGCTGGCCTTCACACGGCGTGGCGCGCCTCGGAGCACGGCGAGGTCTATGTGCTGACCAAGCGGTCGCTGTTCGATTCGGCCACCGCGTATGCGCAGGGGGGAATTGCCGCGGCGCTGGGCGCGGGCGACTCGCCCGAGCTGCACCGCAAGGACACCCTCGCCGCTGGCGCGGCGCTGTGCGATGCGGCCGCCGTGGAAGTGCTCACTTCGGAGGGACCGGCCCGCGTGAAGGAGCTGGCGACCGCGGGGGTCCGCTTTGACACCGACCTGCGCGGACGCCTGTCGCTCGGCAAGGAAGCGGCCCACTCGCGTCATCGCATCGTCCACGCGCAGGGTGACCAGACGGGCGCCGAAGTGGCGCGCACGCTCATCCAGCGGGTGCAGGAGTCGCCAAACGTCCACGTGCTCGAGTTCGCACGCGTGCTCGACCTCATCGTGCAGGCCGGGCGCTGTTGTGGCGTGCGGGCCAGCGTTGCCGGGCGCGCGGTCGAGATCATTGCCGATGCGACCGTCCTGGCGGCCGGCGGCTGCGGGCAGTTGTACCGGCACACCACCAATCCCGAGGTGGCCACCGGCGATGGCTACGCCATTGCGCACCGCGCCGGCGTACGACTGTCGGACATGGAGTTCGTCCAGTTCCACCCCACCGCGCTCGACACGCCGGAGAATCCCCTGCAGCTGATTTCGGAGGCCGTGCGCGGCGAAGGGGCGACGCTGGTCAACGACAAGGGGGTGCGTTTCATGCTGAAGGCGCATCGCCTGGCCGAGCTGGCGCCGCGTGACATCGTGGCCCGCACGATTTTCCGTGAACAACAGGCGGGGCGGCATGTCTTTGTTGACGCGCGCGAGATCAAGGGCCCATTCGCGCGACGCTTTCCGGGCATCCTTGCCATCTGCCTCGCGCGTGGCATCGACCCTCGGCGCGACCTCATTCCGGTGACGCCGGCGGCGCACTACATGATGGGTGGCGTCGTCACCGATCTTGCGGGGCGGTCTTCGCTCGAACGGCTGTACGCCTGCGGCGAGGTGTCGTGCACGGGCGTACACGGTGCGAACCGGCTGGCGTCCAACTCCCTGCTCGAAGGGCTCGTGTTTGCCGAACGCGTGGCGCGCGACATGGCCGCGACGGCGCGGCTGCCCCGCCTGCCGCGTACGAGCCTGTGGCGCGTGCCGGTGCTGCGGGATCGTGGCGCCGCCCAGGTGGCGGCCGACGCCATTCGTGCAATCCTGTGGGAGTACGCCGGCATCGACCGAACGGCGACGGGGCTTCGCACCGGTCTCGGCCGGCTCGACGACCTGGCGGCACGTCTGCCGGTGGGAGCGACCGAAGAGGCCAACATGCTCGAGACCGCACGGCTCATCGCCGAGGCCGCGCTGCTGCGCCGCGAGTCGCGGGGCGGGCATTTCCGGCGGGACTTCCCGCGCCCCAAGAACAAGTGGCGCGGCCGGCACATCGAGTTCTAGCGGTCGCTAGGGCTCCACGTCGTTGAACTCGACCGCCCCCCGGGGCGCCGTGCGGAACACTTCGGCCTTGACCTCGTTGACGCCCGGCGGGTCGGCGTCGAGCAGAAGCGCCGTGAGGGCGAGAATAAGGCCGATGAGCCCCGCCTCGAATCGCAGCGAGTGCACCAGCTCCGGCCGCTCCGATGTGCGCGCCTTGCGTTCGGCGTGGCGTCGATGGAACTCGTTCAACGCCATCAGGATCAGGAATATCCCCACCTTGCCGGCGAGCAGGCGCCCGTATTGCGTGCCCTCAATGTCATCAAACACCGTGAGGTGCGTCGCGGCGCTGAACAGCCCGGTGAGCACCACGGTGGCGGCCAGTGCTCCCGAGACGCTGAAGTAGCGTTCGAGCATCGCGCCAAGCGGGTCGGTCCACGGTGACGACGTATGCGCCGGCAGTCGGCGTTCGGCAAGGACCAGCAGGAAGAACGCCCCAAGCCAGCCGCCGGTGCTCAACGCGTGGAGGCCATCGAAGAGCGGGGCAAGCGTCAGCTGCGAGAAGGCGTCCGCCGGATGACCCTGCAACCCGGCGCCCACTCCAACCAACCCGATGCCGACGAGGTTCAAGGGCCATCCCCACGCTCGCTGCTTCTCCACGCCGAAATAGCCGACGACGGAGAAGGCCGCCGCCGCCAGCGTGGCGAACAGGCCGACGCCCCACTCGGAGCGCAGCATGAGCGTTGCCATCCGGTTGGCCAGCGTGAAGCGGTCGTCGAGCAGCGACGCGACGCTCGCGGCTCGCGGGCCCGCCAGCAGCAGCAGCGCCAGGGCGCTCCACTTGCCGCAGCTGAGCACCAACGCCGAGACCTGTGCATCGGCGGCCGCGCGCACGGGCCCGCTGGGCAAGCTGGTGCGCCGCCAAACCAGAAAGTGGAAGGCGGCGGTGCCAACGAGCATCGTTAGGGCCAGCAGGTACAGCGTGGCAATCAACGCGGAGCCGAGCGCGGTCAGATTCTGCACGGTTGGATGATCGCGGACTGGCACGTCTGGCGCCAGCACCCGACTCCCCGCCCGACGCGAGGCGGGCTACTTTTCACGGATGTCGAATGCCCAGCCGGCGGCCGCGGACGCGGCGCTCGTCCAGGAAATCCGCTCGCTGGCCACGCGCCGCCGCGCCGTGATCCTCGCGCACAACTACG
>CAYHCW010000244.1:0-5231 GCA_964355025.1 uncultured Gemmatimonas sp.
CTTCTTCAGGCACATCTTCCTGCCGCTGATCGGGCCGGAACTCGCCAGCGAGTACATCGCCGGCGTCATCATCCTGGCCGCCGCGCCCTGCACGGCGATGGTCTTCGTCTGGTCGTATCTCTCCGACGGCGACCCGGCCTACACGCTGGTGCAGGTGTCGGTCAACGACCTGATCATGCTGGTGGCATTCGCGCCCATCGTGAAGTTCCTCGTCACCGGAGCGTCGGGCCTGCAGGTGCCGTTCATGGTGCTGCTGTACTCCGTGGGCATCTTCGTCGTCATTCCGCTCGCTGCGGGGTCGATCAGCCGGGCCGCACTGATCAGCCGCAAGGGCGCCGAGTGGTTCGAGTCGCGGTTCGTCGCCTTCTTCCATCCCGTGACGATCCTGGCGCTGCTCGCCACGCTCGTGATGATCTTCGCCTTCCAGGCGGAGAACATCACCGCCCGCTGGTTCCACGTGGTGCTGATCGCCGTTCCGATCCTGATCCAGGTCTACTTCAACTCGTCGCTGACGTACGGTCTCATGCGATTGCTGAAGGTGCCGTATGCCGTGGCGGCGCCAGGGGCACTGATCGGCGCATCCAACTTCTTCGAGCTGGCCGTGGCGACGGCGATTGCCCTCTATGGCCCCGAGTCGGGTGCGGCGCTGGCCACGGTCGTCGGCGTGCTGGTTGAAGTGCCGGTGATGCTCTCGGTCTGCCACGTCTGCCTGGCAACCAAGCACTGGTTTCCCGAGGAACAGGCTGCCTGATGTTCCCTCGCGGCCTGATGCCCCGCATTTCCTGGCTCGTCACGCGCGCCTACTACCGGTTTTCGGTGGGTGGCGCGCGCGTGCCCGCCGAGGGGCCGGTGCTGCTGGTCGCCAACCACAACAACTCGCTGATGGACCCGGCCTTCGTGGTGGAGGCTGCGCAGCGTGAGGTGCGCTTTTTGGCAAAGGCGCCGCTGATGACGCATCCGCAAATCGGCTGGCTGGTGCGCGCCGTGGGGTCGATTCCGGTCTATCGCGTGCAGGACGACCCCAAGCTCGTTGGGCAGAATCGCGACATCTTCGTGTCCGTGCATGCCGCGCTCGCCGAGGGCGCCGCCGTCGGCATATTCCCCGAGGGCACGAGCCATTCGGGCTCGCGCCTCTCGCCGCTCAAGACAGGGGCGGCGCGCATTGCGCTCGGCGCGGCCAAGCGCATCGGGCATGCGTTCCCGATCATTCCGGTGGGGCTGGTGTTCCGCGACCGCAACAGCCTGCGCAGCGAGGCGCGCGTGGTGGTGGGCGACACCTTTGACTGGAGCGACCTGGCGGCGCTCGACGACGTGAAGCTCGCCGTGCGCGCGCTGACCAAACGCATTGACGAGGCGATGCGCCGCGTCACGCTCAATCTCGACTCGTGGGAAGACACGGCGCTGGTGCACGTGGCCGAGCAGGTGTGGGCCGCCGAGTACGGGTCGGCGCGCGATTCCGAGAGCACCGTGTCGCGCCTGACGATGATGGCGAATGTGCTGCAGCGGTTCCGGTTGCGCGGTGATGCGGAATGGCGCTCGACAGCGCGCGAACTGCGCGCGCACTCCCGCATGCTGCAGCGGATGGGGATGACGCCGCAGGCACTCAAGGAAGACGTAAAGTGGACGGCCGCGGCGCGCTGGATGATCGCGCGGTTTCCGCTGCTGGCCGCAGTGCCGCTGGCCGCGGTGGCGCTGCTGGCCTACTGGCCGCCGCTGTTCGCGGCCCAATGGCTGGGCACGCACAACAGCGAGGGACCGGATTCCGAGTCGACGTACCGCGTGCTGGGCGTACCGCTCTTCGGCACGGTCTGGACGCTGCTGGTGAGCGCCGTGGCCGCCTGGAGCGGCGGATGGCGCTGGGGCCTCGGGACCCTGCTGCTGCTGCCCGTGATTGGCATCGGCGCGGCCATCGTGTCGGAGCAGCGGCGGCTGCGCTGGCTGGCGGTGCGACGGTTCTTCGTGCGTCACCTGCACCGCAAGCGCCTGGGCAAGATGCGCGAGCGCCAGCAGCTGATCGCCGCGCATCTTCACGAACTGCTTGAGCTGGGCACGCAATAGCGCCGTCCTGCGCGTGCGCGCCGAGCACCTGCTTCCTAGAAGAACGACGTGCCGTCGAGCCCGGGCGGCACGGCCAGGCCGAGTGCGGCGAGCGCACTCGGCATCACATCGACGGTGCGGCGCGGTGCTCGCGCACTCGGCCGGTTGAGCAGCAGCGGGACGTCCATGTGTTCGCGATGCAGCGCCCCGTGCGACGAGACGTGCGGAATGGGTTCGTACTTCGCGCGAAAATCCCAGCCGCGCGCGGCCGACAGCATCAGCTCGCCGCTGCGCGGCGATGCCGCGAGCTGGAGAATCTGCACGAGCGCGTCGGGGTAGTCTGAGCGGGCGCAGGCATCGTGGGCAGCGTCCGCTGACGCGGCGCGTACCGCGCCACCAAGCCCCAGCGGGTCGCCACCGTCGAGCGGCTCGTAGGTGATGCGTTCGCCGGCGCGGCGGATCATCGCGCGGCCGCGGCCATCGCGCGCGCGCACCTCACAGGAGTCGGCGGTGTGAGGCAGCATCAGCAAGTCCACCGAGTCGCGCGCGAGCAGGCGTTCGGCGATGGGCTCCCATCGGGCGGCCAGGTCGGGCCAGAACGGGCGGGCCCGGCGATGGAGCTCGAGATAGATGTGGCTCATCGCGTTGCCGCTCACCATCACGGCGGCGTCGCGGCCTCGTCCGAAGATCCACGGATGTGCCAGCACGCCGAGTCCCCAGCCCGCCAGCAGGCCGGCAAGGTCCTCGTGCCGGGAAACGGGCGAGTGGCCGTGGTCGCTCACCACCCAGAGGTGCATGTCGAGCCAGCGCCCATCGCGCTCGGCGTCGGCGCGAATGCGCGCGGCGGTGTCGTCGACAATGCGCATCGCTTCGGTGACCGCCGCGTGACCGTGGCCCACCGCGTGCGAGGCCTTGTCGATGCCCGGGTGTGCACAGAACACGAAATCAGGGCGCTCGCAGCGAATGCGCTCAGCCACGCGCGCGCCGATGGCGCGGTCGATGGCCAGCCAGCCGCGCACATCGCCGCGAAAATGCGTCCAGGCGGCGCGCGCGCCAAACGTCCAGCTGAAGCCGAGGCGCCGCGAGGGGCGAAGTCCGCGGTTGATTGGCGTGAGCGCGCCCAGCGATGTCGGCGCGTGCTCAAAGAGCGTGCGCTGTGTGGTCGTCAGGTCGCGGTCGGCGTGCCGGGCCTCGATGCCCACGTAGCTGCGCGCGAAGTCGGGCCAGCGGGCGGCGGTGCGCGCGCGGTCCCACCAGCGGATGCCGGGCAGGCCCGCGTTGCCGGGAAACAGCCCGAGGAGGAAGGGAGTGTACGCCGGTCCCGTCACCGATGGGAACACGGAGGTCACCGTGTGCAGGTCCCCCTCCGCGCGCAGGCGCGCGAGGGCGGGAAGGGTGCCTGCGTCGATGGCGGCGCGCAGGGTGTCCGGGCGGGCCCCGTCGGCGACGAGAATGATGACGCTCACGGGCGAGGGTCGCGGCAGGTCACGGCGGAAGGTAAACTGCAGGGCAAGCAGCGTGCGCAAGCGCGCGAAGATCCCGGGAAACCGAGACCATGGCGAAGCCAAAGAAGCAGGGGGCACCGCGCAGCGCGCGGGGGAAGCCCGTTGATCCGAAGTTGCGGCGCACCGCCGAGAACGCCGCGCTTGCCGGATTGCGCGAGCGTTTCGTCGAGGGGCACCTGGCGGCGGGGCGCGCGGCCCCCGGCGAGCGTGCGGCGCGCACCAAGCGCATGAAGGAAGAGCGGCGCATTGACGATGCGATTCGCGACGTGACGCCGCAGGTGACCGAGGACGAGAAGCTGCTCGACTATGCGCCCAAGCGGGGCGACGACTTCACGCGCACCGACACGTGGCGCGTGATGCGCATCATGGGCGAGTTCATCGAGGGCTTTGACAAGCTGGCCAACGTGGAGAAGGGGGTGACGTTCTTCGGCTCGGCGCGCACGGCGCCCGACGACCCCCAGTACCTGGCGGCGGTGGAGACGGCGAAGCTCCTCGCGCAGGAGGGGTTCTCGATCATCACCGGCGCCGGCCCCGGCATCATGGAAGCGGCCAACAAGGGGGCGCAGGCCGGCGGCGGGCACTCGGTGGGGTGCAACATCGAGCTTCCCTTTGAGCAGAGCTCCAATCCGTACGTCGACACGCTCGTCGACTTTCGCTACTTCTTCGTCCGCAAGACGATGTTCATCAAGTACAGCATCGGATACGTTATCTTTCCCGGGGGCTTTGGCACGCTCGACGAACTGTTTGAGGCCGTCACGCTCATCCAGACCGGCAAGATCTCGCAGTTCCCGGTGGTCCTGTTCGGCACGCACTACTGGGCCGGGCTGGTGCGCTGGATCCAGTCGCGAGTGCTCGGCGAACAGAAGATTTCGCCAGGGGACCTCGACCTGCTGGTCATCACGGACGACCCCAAGGAAGCGGCCGACGTCATTGCGGCGGCCTGGGAGGCACAGATGGCGGCGGCGGCGGGCAAGGCGCGCGCGGCGTGGGAACTCAAGATGAAGCGTGCGGCGATGGAGGCCGGGGGGTCGGCGAACGCCGGCCGGCGCTCGCGCTAACGACAACAACGGGCATGCAATGAGCGAGCAGCGGACACGCGGCGGCCTGAAGGCCAGCCGGCACGGTGGCGGCCACGCGAAGGCCGGCGGTGACAAGGCGCAGCAGAAGAAGGCCGCCGAGCAGCGCGAGGCGAAGAGCGTGAAGGTCGGGGCACGGGCACAGGCACAGAACAAGTTCCTGCGCGGGCCCCGGATCATGCCGCGCCGCATCGATGGCACCGAGACGGTGGTGCAGCTCGTCGAGGGAACGTTTCAGGCCTACAACAGCGGGCGGCTGCGCGAGGCCTGCCAGCTGTTCAGCACCAGGATGCTGGCGAAGGACGTGACGGTGGGACTGACGCTCACCGGGGCGCTGACGCCGGCCGGCCTGGGGATGAGCGCGCTGATTCCGCTCATCGAGGCCGGGTTCGTGGACTGGATCATCAGCACGGGCGCCAACCTGTACCACGACACGCACTTCGGGCTCGGCCTGGCGATGCACCAGGGCAGTGCCACGACGAGCGACATCGTGCTGCGCGAGGAAGGGGTCGTGCGCATTTACGACATCTTCTTCGACTACGACGTGCTGCTGAGCACGGATGCGTTCTTCCGCAAGATCCTGCGCGCGCCGGAGTTCCAGCAGGCGATGTCG
>CAYHCW010000245.1:0-5202 GCA_964355025.1 uncultured Gemmatimonas sp.
CAACCTGCCGCACACCCCTATCACCGACATGAAGGTGCACCGCGACGACCTCGTGCTCTCCACCCAGGGACGGTCCTTCTGGATTCTCGACAACCTCACCGCGCTTCATCAGGTCGCCGCCGGCACGGCGTCGGAGAGCGCGCACCTCTTCAAGCCGCGCGACGCGGTGCGCGCACGTTACGCCGGCTCGTTCGGCGGTGTGGAGGAGGGTCGCAGCAACCCCGCCGATCCGCAGTATCCGCCCGCCGGAGCGATGATCGATTACTGGCTCGCACCGTCGCTCACTGGCCCGGTCACCCTCGACGTGCTCGACGTCAAGGGGAGCGTGCTCCGTTCGTTCTCCAGCGAGGCCGCCGGTGAAATGGCCAGCGTGGAACCCGGCATGCGCCAGATGGTCACCGTGCGCAGTGGCACTCCGCGCCTGCCCCGCAGCGCCGGCATGAACCGTTTCACCTGGGACCTCACGCTTCCCGGTGCCTGGTCGGCGAGTGCCGCACAGAATGGGCGCAACGGCCCCACCATCGTCCCCGGCAAGTACCAGGTGCGAATCACGGCCGGCAGCGTCACCACCACGCAGCCGCTGACCGTGCAGATCGACCCGCGAGCCGCCGCCGATGGCATCACCCTCGCCGACCTGCAGGCGCAACTCACCCACAACGCGAAGGTGCGGGACCTCGTCAGCGAGGTGAATCGCCTGGTTGCCACGCTCGACGAGCAGCGCAGGCGTCTCGCCACTGCCGGTCTGGCCGCCGCTGATACGCTCAGGGGCACCAATGCCCTGCGCGCCAGCGTAGTCACTCCGTCCATTCGCTACAGCAAGCCCGAGCTGCAGTCGCATATTCAGTACCTCTACGGTCTCACCTCGCAGGCCGACCAGCGTATTGGCCGCGATGCTACCGAGCGCTACGTCACCCTGCGCAAGGAACTCGACGTCACCATGGCCAAGGCCCGCGCGCTACTCGGCCCCGCCCTATTCGACAAGACCAAAGCAGTGCCGTGACCTCTCAGGGATTGCGATGGCTTGCTGTCCTTGGCGCCGCCGCCCTCGTGCTGGCGGCGCCTCGGCCGGACGGCATCACCGTCGAGTCGTGGCAGCTCCTCGCCATCTTTGCGGCGACGATTGTCGGCTCCATCGCACGACCCATCCCGCCGGGCGCCGTCGTCTTTCTCGGCGTCTGCGCCATGGCGCTCTTCAATGTGATGACGCCCCGCCAGGCCCTCGCCGGCTTTGCGGACCCCATCGTCTGGCTCGTGCTGTGCGCCTTCTTCATGTCGCGTGCCCTGATCAAGACCGGGCTCGGGCGTCGCATCGCGTTCCTGTTCATCCGCGCCATCGGGCACTCCTCGCTCGGCCTCGCCTACGCGCTGGTCTCCACCGACATCGTGCTCGCGGCATTCATCCCGAGCAGCAGCGCACGGTCCGGCGGTGTCATCTATCCGGTGGCGAGGTCGCTCGCCGAGGCATACGAGTCGCGCCCAGGTGAAACGGCCAACAAGCTCGGCGCCTTCCTGCTCTTTACCATCTACCAGGGTGACGTCCTCGCCAGCGCCATGTGGCTCACCGGCCAGGCATCGAACGCGTTGATCGCCAAGTTCGCACTCGATACGGCGCACGTCGAAATCAGTTACGGTCGGTGGATCCTCGGCTCCATCGTTCCAGCTGCAGTCCTGTTCCTGCTCATTCCCAGGTTACTCTACCGGCTGTATCCGCCCGCCATCAAGCACACGCCGGATGCCGCGCGCATCGCCACCGAAGAACTGGCTCGCATGGGCCCGATGTCGCGCAATGAGCGGACGATGCTCGTGGTCTTTGCGCTCGTTGCAGGTCTCTGGATGACCACGACGCTGCACCACATCAACTACGCGGTGGTCGGGTTGCTCGGCATCTCAGTGCTCCTGTTGAGCGACCTGCTGACCTGGGACGACATGATCGGTGAGCGGCCGGCGTGGGACGTTTTCATATGGTATGGCGGTCTCGTACGCATGGCCGAGGCGCTCGGAGAGACCGGCCTCACGCGGAAGTTCGCCGAGTCGGCCGCCACACTCACGGTCGGCTGGGCGTGGGGGGCCGCGCTCGCGGTGCTACTGCTCATCTACTTCTACGCGCACTACGGCTTCGCCAGCATCACCGCGCATGTCACGGCCATGTTCACGCCCTTCCTGGTGGTCGTGCTGGCGGCCGGCGCGCCACCGCTGCTCGCCGTGCTGATGCTCGCCTACTTCTCCAACTTGAGCGCGTCGCTCACGCACTACGGCACTACGCCGGCGCCGATCTACTTCGGCTCGGGCTACATTTCCCAGAGGGACTGGTGGCTGTACGGCTTCATCATTTCGGTCCTGTCGATCGTCGTATTCGCCACCGTCGGCCTCGGCTGGTGGAAGCTCCTCGGCTGGTGGTAAGCAGGACACCCTATTTCGCGCAGCACTCAGACGGGACAACGGCGTAAGTCGTTGTCCCGTTGTGTTTTACGAGACAACCGGAGCACAACACCAATTGATGTAATCAAATTCGTGCAATTCCTGCGTTCTTCTGCGTTCATCTGTGGCAAATTGTGCCTTGAATTTGCCAGACTGGACCCTTAACTTTGCTGAATCTGCAAATTTCATTGACCAATCAATCCAGACCGGACTCCCTGATGAACGCTCGCGCCGCTGCCCTCAAGGCCATCGCCTCGCGCGTGGTCACGCCTCCCGACATTCCCTCCACGCACGAAGGCGGTGAGCCGATCTCGCACTACTTCGGCTCGCTGACCTTCGGCGTCCGTCACATGCGCGACAAGCTCCCCAAGGAAGTGTTCGCGAAGATCAACAGCGCCGTTCGCCTCGGCAAGAAGCTCGATCTCGATATCGCCCCAACCGTCGCCAAGGTCATCAAGGAATGGGCGATGTCGCATGGCGTCACCCACTTCTGCCACTGGTTCCAGCCGCAGACGGGGCTCACCGCCGAGAAGCACGATGCGTTCTTCTCGTTCGATGAGAACAAGCTCCCCATGGAGTCGTTCACCGGCGAGCAGCTCATCCAGAGCGAGCCCGACGCCTCGTCGTTTCCGTCGGGCGGCCTGCGCGCCACGTGGGAAGCACGCGGCTATACCGCGTGGAACCCGGCGTCGCCGGTCTTCATCATGGAATCGGCGGGCACCAAGACGCTCTGCATCCCGTCGGTCTTCATCGGCTACAACGGCGAAGCCCTCGACGAGGTCACGCCGCTGCTCCGCTCGTCCGACGTCCTCTCGCACAAGTCGATGGACCTGCTCGAGCTGCTCGGCGACAAGGGCGCGCTGCGCGTTTACACCACGATGGGCGCCGAACAGGAGTACTTCCTCATCGATCGCGGGCATTTCGCCCTGCGCCCCGACCTCGTGATGGGCGGCCGCACGCTCATCGGCGCGCCGCCGCCGCGCGGCCAGCAGCTCGAGGATCACTACTTCGGCGGCATCCCCGAGCGCGTGCAGGGCTGCATCGCCGAGGTCGAGTACGAACTCTACCGGCTCGGTGTCCCCATCGTCACGCGCCATAACGAAGTGGCCCCGTGCCAATTCGAGATGGCGCCCGTGTTCGAGGAGACCGACATCGCCACCGACCACAACCAGCTGGTGATGGCCGTGCTGCGCAAGGTCGCCACGCGCCACGGCCTTGCCGCGTTGCTGCACGAGAAGCCCTTTGCCGGCATCAATGGCTCGGGCAAGCACTGCAACTGGTCGATGGCCATCGCCTCGGACAACGAGCTCGACGGCGTGAACCTGCTCAAGCCGGGCAAGACGCCGCACCAGAACCTGCGCTTTCTCCTGTTCCTTGCCGCGGTGCTCAAGGCCGTCTTCAAGCACCAGGGGCTGCTGCGCGCGGGCATTGCCACGTCGGGCAACGAGCATCGGCTCGGCGCCAACGAGGCGCCGCCGGCCGTCATCTCGGTGTTCCTGGGTTCGATGCTCACCAAGATGATTGAGGACATCACCGCCGGGCGCACCGGCGAATCGGCCGAACAGGCGATGATCAAGCTCGGCGTCGCCAAGCTGCCCGAGATCTCCAAGGACAATACCGACCGCAACCGCACATCGCCGCTCGCCTTCACCGGCGCCAAGTTCGAGTTTCGCGCCGTCGGCTCGTCGCAGTCCATCGCCTTCCCGGTGATGCTGTTCAATGCGGTCGTCGCCGAGGCCATCGGGGAACTGACCACATCGCTGAAGGCCGAGATGAAGAAGACCACGTCGGTGGACGACGCGGTGCTCAGGATCGTGCGGGCCGCGTTCAAGGAGACGACGGCCATCCGTTTCGAGGGCAACGGCTACTCGCCCGAGTGGATCAAGGAAGCCAAGCGGCGCGGATTGCTCAACCTGCGCCGCTCGCCCGAGGCGCTCGAACAGATCAACGCCCCCACCACCAAGACGCTGTTCACCACCCTCGGTATTCTCACTCCCGAGGAACTCGAGAGCCGGTATCACGTGCGCCTCGAGCGCTACCTCAAGGACATGCTCATCGAGATGCACACCATGCGCGAAATGATCGACACCATGGTGTTGCCGGCATCGTACCGGTACCTCGGCGTGCTGGCCGACGCGGCGCAGAAGTCCAAGGCCGTGGGCATTCGGGTCAATCCGGCGACCGTCGCCGCCACGGCGTTTGCGAAGCAGGTCACGGAGTTGCAGAAGCGCGCTGCTGCGCTGCGCGTGGCCGTTGGCAAGGCCGACACCATGCACGACACGCCGGCCAGGTGCGCACAGTACCTCACCAGCACCGGCGCCGACGCCATGGCCGCCGTGCGTGAGGTCGCCGACGCCATCGAGCTGACGATGGGCGACGAGTACTGGCCGCTGCCGAGGTACCGGGAAATGGTGTTTCCGGTATAGAGGGCGACAGAATACGACAGAGCGATACAGAGTACCACAGAGGCCCGCCATCGAAAGGATGCGCGGGCCTCTGTCGTACTCTGTCGTACTCTGTCGCATTCTGTCGTTCTCTGCCCTACTCATTTCTCCGCAATCGCCACCCCGTCAGGCCCATCGCCCACCGCGATCGTGCGCAGCAGCTTGCGCGCACCCACGTCGAACTCGGCGATTGCGTTGATCCCCTGACAGGCCACGTACAGGCGCTTGCCGTCACGACTCCACGTCATCCCCACCGGCTGCGCGTTCGTCGGCGCCTCGAGCATTCCGACTTCCTTGCGCGTCTTCACGTCGATCAGCCGGATGCGCGCCGAGCTCGTCA
>CAYHCW010000246.1:0-5196 GCA_964355025.1 uncultured Gemmatimonas sp.
GACAAGGTCGCCATCCTGTACATGGCCCTCGGCGCCGAGCAGTCGGCCAAGATCACGCAGCGCCTGAGCCAGGACGAAGTCGAGCTCATTTCGCTCGCCATCGCGAAACTGAACCGCGTCGAGCCCGAAACGGCGGAAGGCGTGCTGATGGACTGGATCGAGGTCGCCGTCGCCGGCGAGGCCGTGGCCACCGGCGGCGTGGACTATGCGCGCGAGGTGCTCGACAAGGCGTTCGGTGCGGTCAAGTCAAAGGAAATCCTGAAGCGCATCATGGGCCAGCTGGCCGACACGGCCGGCTTGCAGCGCCTGCGCAACGCCGACCCGCAGCAGATCGCCAACATGCTGCGCGTCGAGCACCCGCAGACCATCGCCCTGATTCTCGCGCACCTGTCGGCGCCGCAGACCGCTGGCGTGCTCAAGGAGCTCGACCCGGCCGTCGGCGGCGAAGTCACGTACCGCATGGCGAAGATGGAAAAGGTCTCGCCCGAGATGCTGCTGCTCATCGAGCGCTCATTCGGCGCCGAGACGGAACTCGATTTCCAGGCGGGCATGAGCCGCGCCGGTGGTCCGTCGGCGGTGGCCAGCGTGCTCAACCTGCTGCAGGGCGCGCTCGAGAAGACGCTGCTGGAAAAGATCACCGACCGCGACCACGACCTGGCCGAGCAGATCAAGAACCTGATGTTCGTGTTCGAGGACCTCGTGTCGCTCGACGACCGCGCCCTCCAGCGCCTCCTGCGCGACATCGACGCCAAGACGCTGGGCCTCGCGCTCAAGGCGGCGAGCAAGGAACTGAAGGATCGCATCATGTCGCAGATGTCGCAGCGCGCCGTGGCCGCCCTCAAGGAGGAAATCGAGATGCTCGGTCCCGTGCGCATGCGCGATGTCGAGGGTGCGCAGTCGCAGATCGTGGCGCAGGTGCGCACGCTTGAGGAAGCGGGCGAGATCGTGATCGGCGGCGGGGACGAAGTTGTCGTCGCCTAGCCGGGCCGTATTCCGCGGAGGTATCGCGCCGGCCACCAGCGGCTTCTGGCGGCCGACGGAGATCGCGGCCATGCCGGTGCTCGCCACCGCGCACGCCGACGCGCCGCCAATGGATCCGGTGACCGCGGCGAAGGCGCAATACGAGCAGGAGATGCGCGACGCCTACAACCTCGCGTTCGAGGAGGGGCGCCACGAGGGCGAACACGCCGAACAGGCGCGCCTTCGCTCGGCGCTCGGCGCGGCCGAAGAGTCGATCGAGGCGCTGCGCGATGGCGAGGAACGCTGGCAGGGGGCGATCGAGGAGAACATCTGCGCCCTGGCCGTCGCGGTGGCCCGCCACATCATCGACCGCGAGGTGGCGGACTACCCGGAGATCCTCGAGCGCCTGATTCGCCGCGCGCTCACCGAGTTCCCCATCGACCAGCCCGTGCGCGTCCGCGTGAACCCGACGGACCTGCAGATCATCCAGTCGAACGGAGGCCAGTCCGCCCTCGACGCCCTCACCGGCACGCCCCCGCGCGAGGCAAACTGGATTCCCGATGTGCGCATCGCCCGGGGCGGATCGGTGGTGGAAGGGCGCGACCGGATCATCGATGGCCGCATCGACACCGCGCTCGAGCGCGTGTACCGCCGACTGACCTACAAGAATGCTTGACTCGCCATTCGTCCGCCGGGTCGCCGAGCTTCCGCGGTTCGCGCGCTACGGCCGCGTCGTGCGCATCACCGGACTGGTCGTCGAGGCCATGGGCATCGACGTCGGCCTGGGCGAGATCTGCCGCATCTCGTCGCTGGGCGATGGACGCAGCGTGCTGGCCGAGGTGTGCGGGTTTCACGACAACGGCGTCCTGCTGATGTCGCTGGGCGAACTGGAGGGTGTGCACCCCGGCTCCATGGTGGTGCCGCTGGGCCGTTCGCTCGGTGTCTCGGTGGGTCCCAGCCTGCTCGGCCGCATCCTCGACGGCCTGGGACACCCCATCGACGGCGGCCCGCGCATCGACGCCATGGAGCGTGTGCCGCTCGCCGCCGAGCCGCCCAATCCGCTGCACCGTCACGTCATCGACGCGCCGCTCGAGACCGGCGTGCGCACCATCGATTCGCTGCTGACCATCGGGCGCGGACAGCGCATCGGCATCTTCTCGGGCTCTGGCGTGGGCAAGTCGACGCTGCTCGGCATGATCGCCCGCCGCGCCAAGGCCGACGTGAACGTCATTGCCCTGCTGGGCGAGCGCGGACGCGAAGTGCGTGACTTCATTGAGAACTCGCTTGGCCCCGAGGGACTCGCGCGATCCGTCGTCATCGTCGCCACCGGCGACCAGGCCGCGCTCGTGCGCGCGCGCGGCGCGCTGGTGGCCACCGCCATCGCGGAGTACTTTCGCGATCAGGGCCAGCAGGTGCTGCTCATGGTCGACTCCGTCACCCGCGTCGCCATGGCATGGCGCGAAATCGGGCTCGCCGTCGGCGAACCGCCCACCACCAAGGGCTACCCGCCCTCGGTCTTTGCCTCGCTGCCGCGCCTGCTGGAGCGCGCAGGCAACGGGGCCAAGGGTGGCATCACCGGCATCTACACGGTGCTGGTGGATGGCGATGACTTCAACGAGCCCGTGGCCGACGCGGCCCGCTCGATGCTCGATGGTCACATCGTGCTGACCCGCAAGCTCGCGGCCAATGGCCACTACCCGGCGATCGACATCCTCGAAAGCAAGAGCCGGGTGAAGGACGCGGTGACGGATCGCAACCAACAGAGCGATGCGCTGAAGTTCTCACGCCTCGAGGCGGCCTACCGGGAAAAGGAGGATCTCATTCTCGTGGGCGCGTACCATCAGGGCAGCGATCCGCTGGTCGACGCGTCCCTGCAACTGCGGGACCCGATGCTCAACTTCCTCCGTCAGCGGGCCGATGAGCCGGTGAGCTTTGACGAGTCGCGCCAGGAGCTCAGCGGCCTCGCCCAGCGCATCGACGCGTCCCTGAACAGGCGTACCGCCGCATGAGCCGGTACAGCTTCCGGTTGCAGCGCCTGCTCGACCTCCGCCAGATGAAGGAACGCGAAGCCGCAGGCTCTGCGGCGGCCGCGCGGGCCGCGGCCGAGACGGCGGACGCGCACGAGGCGGGAATCACCGCCCTGCGCGACACCACCCGGCAGGAGATGCTGCCTGCGCCGGGACAAACCGTCCGGGTGGCCGATCTCCACGAGGTCGTTTTCCTCGTGAAGGCCCTCGATGGCCATGTCGAGGACGCAAAACAGGCGTCCCTCGCCGCGGAACGAAAGGTGCAAGAGAAGCAGGCAGCGCTGGGCGTGGCCATGCAGCATCGCCGCATCCTCGACCGGCTCAAGGAACGACGCGCCGACGAATGGCGGGTCGATGATACCCGCCAGGAACGTGACGTCATGGATGAGATCGCACGCGGCCGCCACGCCGATAGCAGGAAACCCCCGACTGCACCCGACTGATGCTTCGCCTTGCACTTCCCTTCCTTGTTGCCTTCCTGCTCGCGCTGGGCGGGGCCTCTGGCCTTGTCGTCGTCAACGCCAAGAAGCACGCCGCCGAGCTGGCAACCGCCAAGAGCGACAGCACGGCGGTGCCGAAGCCAGGAAGCGACTCGACCGCCCGGCCGGCTGCCGATACGGCGGTGAAGGCCGATTCCGTGAAGGCCGCCGCACCGCAGCCTGCATTGGCGGCGGCCGTTCCCGCAGCGCACGACGCCCCTGCGGCCGCACGCGGCGCTCCGGCTCCACGTAGCGCAGATGTACCGCGCAGCATACCTGCTCCGCGCACCTCGGCGCCTGCCGCTGATGACAAGCCCGTGCTGGTGGCGTCAAGTGTCGGCGCGAGCACCCCTCCGCCCCGCGAGGCGGCCGCGAGCGCACCGACGGCAGCGCCGACGGCAGCGCCCGCGCCGAGCGCCGCGCCTGCCGGTGCGGTGGCGAGCGCACTGCGCGACTCACGACTGGCAAAGATCTTCGGGAACATGCCGTCCAAGGACGCCGCGAAGGTGCTCACGCAGATGGACGACGCCGACGTCTCGCACATTCTCGCAAAGCTCACCGACAAAAAGGCCGGTGAGATCCTCGCGGTCTTCCCCGCCGAACGCGCGGCGGCCATCTCCAGGGCCGCCATCAAGGCCAGGGCCGATCCGTGACCGCACCGTTCCTGGCCGTCGGCTCCGGTGCAACGCCAGCGTTCGCGGCACTCGAGATCTCGAGTGCGCCGTCGGGTGCGCCGTCGGGTACCCCGGCCACCGCAGTCGGCGATCCGCTGGCCACGGTGTTTGCCGGACTTCTTGCACGCTTCGCCACGCCGCAGCCGGCGTCGAATGCAAAGGGCAAGACAGGCGCCACGACCATGGTGGATGCCGCGTTCGCTTCATTGGAAGCGGCCGTGGCCGAGGCTGCGCCCGCAGCCGATGCCGGTTCGTCGGCCATTCGCGCGCTCGTAGAGGAGGTCAGCCGAAACGCAGCCCGTGCGCCGGGACCGGCAATCGAGGTCGCGTCGCCGGAGCAGGAGAAGCCACCGGTGCCGGCATCGAACGAGCAGGAGGTCACGGGCGCCGAGCCACTTGGCGCGCTCCCGCCGGTAGCGCCGATAGCGCCGATGGTCGATCCATCGAGCGTCGCACGCGAGGTCGGCGCGCTCGACCCCGCCTTCCGCGCGAAGCTCGAACGCGT
This sequence comes from uncultured Gemmatimonas sp., assembly GCA_964355025.1. Classification (GTDB taxonomy): domain Bacteria; phylum Gemmatimonadota; class Gemmatimonadetes; order Gemmatimonadales; family Gemmatimonadaceae; genus PNKL01. Next base: position 4,646 of record CAYHCW010000246.1, read on the forward strand.
CGTGGAACGCATGCAGGCCGAGTTCGGGCACAAGGTGACCATCACGGAGTCGGTGCGCAGCCAGGTGCGCCAGGACGCGCTGTACGAACAGGGGCGAACGCTCCCGGGCCAGGTGGTGACGTGGACCCGTGCGTCGCGGCATACGGATGGCCTTGCCGTGGACGTGATGATCGACGGCGGCTACGACAGCCCGGTGGCCTTTGCGCGGCTGCAGCGCGTGGCCAATGAAGAGGGCATCCACACGCTGGGCGCGCGCGATCCCGGGCATCTCGAGCTGCGGACGCCGCAGCCGGGCGGCTTCACCGCGAAGATCGGCACCGCGATGCCAGAGCATCTCACGCTCCGCCCCGCGCCCGGCGCCACCGCAGCGACTGCGGCGCACGAGCACGGCGGCAATGCGGCGCTCGCGCGCGTTGCGCGCGTGGCGAGAGTGGCTGAAGTAGCGGTGACGGCACGCGTGGCACGCGTGGCCGCGGTGGCGCATGTCGCCGTGCCTGGGGCTGCAACGAGGGTGGCGATCAGCACTCCGACGCCTGCGACGGCACCTGCGA
>CAYHCW010000247.1:0-5192 GCA_964355025.1 uncultured Gemmatimonas sp.
CGCCGCCAAGGCCAAGTCCGTCGCCGCCGGTGAGCATGAAGTCGCTGAGCACCAGCCGGTACTCACGCGTGTCGTCGAGCGGCGTGCCGCTGGCGAGCTGCGCGCCCACGAGGCGCTGCCCCGCGGGTTTCGCGCTGTTCCACGTGAGTGTGATGCCGCTCACGTGCACGCGCGGCGCGCGCTGGCCGTCGTACATCTTCTCGAAGTACGCGCGCAGGACGTCGCCGCGGACGGTGACGCGGTAGAGCACGTTGCCGAACGGCGCGATCTCGAACAAGGCGCCGTACGTCACGGTGCCCGCCGGCAGGTCGGCGCGTATGCCGCCGTTGTTCATCACCGCAACGTCGGCGTGCCCCGCCGCGCGCTGCGCGTCGGCGATCAGGCGCCCCAGGGCGTACTCATCGCCGCGCCGGAGCATTGGCGTGCCCAACTGCGCGACCTGCTGGTTGACGCGCGCGGCGATGCCCGCCGTGGCGTTGCGCACCAGCGCGGCAATGTCGGCATCGGGGGCAATGGAGTCGCTGTCGATGTTGCGCACGTCGCCCCGCGCCTTGCCGGCGACGACGCCCTGGGCATCGAGCGGCAGGTCCACCACGGCAATCGACCGCCCGCTCGAGCGGGCCTGCACCACCGGGATGCCGTTGACCTCGGTGTTCAGCAGGGAATGCGTGTGGCCGCTGACGATGGCATCGACCTTCTCCGTGATGCCCTGCGCCAGCTGAATGATCTCGCCACTGCAGGTAAGTGCCGCGCCGCGTCCGTTGCAGAAGGCGCCGTCGTGCGCCAGCACGATCACCACCGTCGCGCCGCGCGCGCGCAGCGAGCGCACGTGCGCGTTGACCACCGGCGCCGGGCTCGCAAATCGCAGGTCGGCGACGTTGGCCGCCATCGTCGTCCGCGGCGTCAACGGCGACGCGACGCCGACGATGCCGATCTTCACGCCGCCGCGCACGACAATCGTATCGCCGCGAATCCACGGCACGCGGCGCCCGTCGGCATAGGTCACGTTGGCGCCAAGCACCGCCTGGCGCAGCTCACGGATACGGGCCCGGAGGGTGTCCTGCCCCCAGTCGAACTCGTGGTTGCCCAGCGCGCTCGCGGCGACGTCCATCGCATTGAAGAACTGCACCACCGGGCGGCCGTACGCGAGATTCGACGCCGCGGTGCCCTGGAACATGTCGCCGCCATCCACGAGCAGCGTCACACACGACGCGCCGCACTCGCGCTGGGCGCTGCGAATGGCGTGGGCCACCTGCGCGGCGCCGCCGCGGTTGCCCTGCGTGCCGTCGGGGCGCGGTTCCAGCGCGCCGTGAAAATCGTTGGTGCTGATCAGGCGCAGGTTCGTCACCGGTGCGCGCGAGGCACCGGTCGGAGGAGCGGGAGCGGTCGACGCCGTCGCCGGATGCAGCGCGCGATACGCCGCTGCCGCGTAGGCCGCCGGCTCGATGCGCCAGTTGCTCGTGGCAAAGTCGGCGGTCCGCAGCGTGCGCTGCTTCTCGACCGCCGCGATCAGCAGGTCGCGAATCTCCACCTGCGTGTCGCGCAGCACCCGGGCGCCGCGCAACATGCCGTAGCCACCACCGCCACCGGCCCGGTAGTTGCTGAGCGCCAGCGTGAACGAGTCGGCCGGCGTGACGGCCCGCCCGCGCACACGCAGGCGCGTGATGCGGCTGCCCATCGGCTTCGACAAGTCGATGGTGTAATCGGCGCCGGCGACGATGTCGAAGTTGAAGCCGGGAATGTCGGGGTCGGTGGTGACCACCGGTTCCGCGCCCGGCCGCACCACGAAGTAGCGCGCGCTCTGTTCGAGGTACTCCTTGAGCGCCCCGCCGCTGATCTTCACCAGCTGCAGCGTGTTCTCGTACGGGTACAGGCGCGCCAGCTGTGCCACGGTGATCTTACCGGGCCCGAAGCCCGCGCCGAGGTCGAAGGCCGCCGTCGAGGCGAGGTCGGCCTTGAAGACACGGCGCTCGACCTCGAGCACAAAGTCCACCAGCGGCGTATCGGCGGTGCGCGCCGAGTCGGCGCGCCAAGCCGTGGCGGTGGTGCCGATTTCGCGCGCGGCGTACGCCCGCGCCGCCTCGTGGGCGCCGGCGACCGCCTGCACCACGACCGGCGACTCGGCGTGGCCCCTGGCGCGAATGAGTCCGGAGTGCTTTTCGACCACGCTCCACGCCGAGCCCCGGTTCTGCAATCGCACGCGGGCCACCGCGAGGCTCCCCGCCCACTGGCGCGGCTGCATCACGAGCACGCCGTTGATGGTGGTATCGGCTACCTCGCGATGCGAGTGCCCGATGACGATGACGTCGATGCCCGGCACCTCGCGCGCGACGCGGGCCCCGACGTTCTCGTCGCCGCGCCCACCGGCGTCGTAGCTGCTGGCGCCACCAAGCCCTGTATGCAGCACGGCCACCACCAGCTCGGCGCCGGCGGCGCGCGCCGAGTCCACCGCGGCCCGCACCTCGGGCACGATGTCGGTGACGATCAATCGGCCCTGGAGGTTGCCGCGGTCCCACACATTTGAGCCGGGATTCGTGGCGCCGACGAGCGCAATCTTCACGCCGGCGCGCTCTGTCATCACGAAGGCCGGAAACGACCGCGAGCCATCTGGGCGGCGCGCATTGGCCGCGAGAAACGGGAATTTCGCCTGCGCCACCACCCGCTCAAGGAGCGGCAGCCCATAGTTGAATTCGTGATTCCCCACCGCGGCCGCGTCGTAACCCATCGCGTTCATCGCGGCCGCCACGGGATGCGTGCCCGTGGCAGCGCGCGACGCCACGTACGTGAGCGGATTGCCCTGCAGCAGGTCGCCGGCATCCACGAGCATCACCCGGCCCGGATTCGCAGCGCGCAGCGAGTCCACCGCCGTGGCCAGCCGCGCGAGCCCGCGCGTCGCCTCGGCCGAATCGGCGAAGTAGTCCCACCCGCGCAGACGGCCGTGAACGTCGGTGGTGGCCGCGACGACGAGGTCGAGCGGGATGCCCTGGGCGCGCACCACGGCCGGGGCGCAGACGACGGCGGCGCTCGCCAGGAGCGCCGCGCGGAATGATCGTACCATGGAAGAAAACTATAGAGCCGCTCGCCTGGGGGGGAGTCGTACGTCGGTCCCGTTGACGGCGCTTGGGCGGCGAGGGCAACCTTAACGTGTCCACGGTGCGGTGGTACCAAACCGTGACACCCTCGCCACTATCCCGCGCGCACCCGACCGCGCATTCTCAATAGGATGCGTCCGCACCCCGGCCAGACATGAAGCCACTCATCATCGGCATCGCCGGCGGCACCGGCTCCGGCAAGTCTACGGTGGCGCGCCGCATCGCCGAGGCGCTCACGCCGGCGTCAGTGGCGTTCCTCGACATGGACGCGTACTACCGCAACTTCGTGCAGCTCACGCTCGACGAGCGCCGCAAGGTCAACTGGGACCACCCCGACGCCTTCGACATCGACCTGCTGGTCACGCACCTCGATCATCTCGCCAGCCGGCGCGCCGTCGACAAGCCGGTGTATGATTTCGTGGAGCACGCGCGCGCCGCGGAGACCAAGCCGGTGGCGGCATCCGACGTCATCGTCATCGACGGCATCCTGCTGTTCGTCGACGAACGCGTGCGCGCGCGCTGCGACGTGAAGGTCTTCGTGGACGCCGACGCCGACGAGCGCCTCATTCGCCGTATCCGGCGCGACATGAAGGTGCGCGGTCGCCCACTTCCCGAGATCCTCGACCAGTACCTCACCACCGTACAGCCCATGCACCTGCAGTTCGTCGAACCCAGCAAGCGCTACGCCGACCTCATCGTCCCGCGCGGCGGCCACAATGCCGTGGCCATCAACATGATCATCGCCACCATCCATCGCCGCCTGCAGGAACAGCCCACGTGAGCGACGCCGCACCCCGGGAGCGCATCCTCGTCGTCGACGACGAACCCGACATCGTCGCACTCGTCGTCTACCACCTGGCCAAGGACGGGTTCCGCGTGTCGTCGGCGGCCAACGGCACCGACGCGCTGGCCACCGCGCGCCGCGAGCGTCCGTCGCTCATCGTGCTCGACCTCATGCTGCCCGGCCTCTCCGGCTTCGAGGTGCTCGAGCAACTTCGCGCCGACGACACCACCAGGGACATCGCGGTCCTGATGCTCACCGCGCGTCGCGAGGAGCAGGACCGCATCAAGGGGCTGTCGCTGGGCGCGGACGATTACCTCGCCAAGCCGTTCAGTCCGCAGGAGATGGTGCTGCGCGTGCGTGCCATCCTGCGCCGCAGCGCGGCGGTGCCGAGCACCGGCGACCTGCTGACCATCGGCGCCATCAGCATCGATCGCGCGGCGCACAAGGTGCTCGTGCGCGGCGAGGAGATCGAACTCACCCCCACCGAGTTCAAGCTGCTGCTGACGCTCGCCGAGCGCCGCGGGCGCGTGCAGGGGCGCTCGCAGCTTCTCGAAACGGTGTGGGAAGCCGCGCCCGACATCCAGACGCGCACGGTGGACATGCACGTGCAACGCCTGCGGGCGAAGCTCGGCGCCGGCGGTGACCTCGTGGAGACCGTCCGCGGCTTCGGCTATCGCCTCCGCTCACCGCGCGACGCGTGAGGCTCACCCAGCGGCTCCTCCTCGGTGCACTGGGCGTCGTCGGCGTCCTCGTGGTCTTCATGTCAGTGGCTGTCGATCGCCAGCTCGGCAGTCGTCTCACCGCGGAAACCACGGCACGGCTGGCCAGCGAGGCGCGCCTTGTGGCCGAGCAATGGACGAGTGCGCCCGATGCCGACGCGCTGGCCAACCGGCTCGGCGCGGTCACCGGGCACCGCGTGACCCTGGTCGATGCCAGCGGACGCGTGATCGGCGATTCGGAGTTCGACCGGCCCGGGCTGGACCAGCTCGAGAACCACAACGACCGTCCGGAGATCATCGCGGCGCGCGCCGGCGACGTCGGATCCGCGCGCCGAAAGAGCGCCTCGGCCGGCGACGAGGAGTTGTATGTGGCGGTGCGCGCGCCGCTGGGCGTGGCGCGTGTGTCGCTGACCACCAAGTCCTTGGACGCGATCGTCAGCGCCGCGCAGCGGGAGGTCGCCTTCGCGGGCCTCGCGGCGCTTGGCGTGGCGATGCTCCTGGCGTGGTTCTTCGCGCGCGCCGTCTCGCGGCCCGTCGCCGAATTGAGCGACGTGACGCGTGCGCTGGCCGCCGGTGATTTCAGCCGTCGGCCGTCCC
>CAYHCW010000248.1:0-5177 GCA_964355025.1 uncultured Gemmatimonas sp.
CGCGCCGACCGGCGCGCCGGTGCCGAGCAACCACACGACGCCGGCGGCGATGACGCCGGCATTCCGGCCTTCGAGCGTGAGCAGATCTGGCCGGACGGTCCTGCTGGCGGCGGCCTTCTCCATGATCGTCGGGATGATGCGCTCGTTCGTGATGTCCACGCGCACGCGATACACGTCGCCTTCCACCTTCTGCACGGTGGCGTTGTCCATCGTGAGGCGCGGCATCTGATCGGCATGGTGCAGCGTGAACGCCATGTTCCGGTGGAAGAGCTCCATGCTCATGAAGCGCGGGTTGACGCGCCCCTGCAGCTTCTTCCATCCTCCCAGCTCCACCTTCCCGTACTGCGGGTGATCGAACGCCGTCCACTCCTCGTATTCGTCGCCGAACTCGAGGAAGTCGTCGAAGAAGAGGTCGCCCTTCTGTCCGGAGATCGGGGAGTTGGGGTCGGCGGCCTGCTTCTGCAGCAGCGGACTGTTGAAGTACTGCCCGTCGCTCCACAGCTCGTTGGAGTAGGAGAGAATGCCGAGGCCATCGTTGGTCCAGTCGATGGACCCACCGTGCACGGTGTAGAGCCCGCGCCAGATGACGAGGTAGTCATAGTAGGGGATCATGCGCTCGCCGGCTTCCCCGATTTGGTCGTAGGCGCGGATATCCGCCGCGGGATAGTCCCCGTACCACGCCGAACCAGGCGGCCGGAGGATCATGCCGCCGGAGTTATGGAAGGTCTGCATGCCGGCGATGTTGGGGTGCGCCATCCAGAAGTCGTTCGTGGCGCGCGCCTCGGGGAGCTGGAACGGGTAGTCCATGGAGCCGCCCTGCACGTAATTCGGCTGCCAGTCGGAACCGTAGTTGCGGTTCGGATCGTAGCCGCCCGGCGGATCCTCGTCGATCAAGCCATCGCCGTCATTGTCCTTGCCCTCCCGGCCGAGGAGAATCCAGTCGCCCTTCTCTCCCTGCGTCACGGGCTCGAGGATGCGCTTGTCCAGGTGGCTGATCCGGTGCGTGCCCTGGCCGGGCACGTACTTCCTGATCTGCTCGATGATCCCGTTGCCGTTCAGGTCGTCCGGGCCATCCTCGTCGAACTTGCCATCGCCGTCGCTGTCGACCGGGACATGACCGGTGCGTGAGCCGGCCCCCGTGCCGTACAGGAAGAAATCTCGCCCGTCGGGGTTGATGGTCGGGACGACGTAGAAGACGCGCTCGTCCACCAGCCGCTTGACGGTTGGTATCCGGTCGTAGTTCTCCATCAGGTACCAGATGGTGTAGAGCGAGACCTCCGTGCCCTGGATCTCGTTGCCGTGAACATTGGCCTCGATGAACATCGCGGCCTTGTTCGTCTCGGCACCGGTGGCGGCATTGCTGACCGTCATCATCCAGATGTCACGCTGACCGAAGCTCTTCCCGAGCGACTGCAGCTTCAGGAACTTGGGCCACGTCTTTTCCATGAGCTTCAACCGCTCGCCCACCTCGGTGTGATCGAGCCAGCGATCCCAGGTGAGATTGAGCGTGTGCTCGGGATCGGATCCGCGTTTCGCAACTTGCGCGCCGGCGTCCCCGGCAATGCCCAGCGTCAGGCAGGCACAGGAGAGGGCGGCCAGCAGTCTCGTTCGAATCATCGTCGATGCTCCGTTCGGCATCAGGGTCAGCGTGGTCGGCGTCACTTGAGCGTCACGGTCGCGCTATCCGTGCCTCCCTTCTGCGCGAGGACCTTGATCTCGACCGCGGCGTCGGGCCTGCCGCGGATCACCCAGGTGATTCGCTGCCGCGAATTCGAGCCGTTCAGGTTCGCGATCCTCATCGACTTCGGCGCGCCGGTCACGATGCTCTCCGATGGCACCTGGATCTGGACGAGTGTCGGATTGACCGATCCGGACACCACACCGTGCTGCAGCGCGGCGGGAAAGAACCCGGTGTTCTCCACCTCCACGGTGACGGTGAACAGGCCACCCCCGTGCGCCTTCACCTCGGTCTTCGCGATCCGCACGCGCGGCAGCATCGACGCGAGCTTGACGACGAACTCGCCCTGCTTGCGTCCGAGCTCGGCGAGATCCTTGGCCGGGGCGTTGCTGCTCACGTAGGGGCGGAAACCGCCAATCTCCACGTCGCCGAGCTGGGCGTGCTTGTATGCCGTCCACGGGACGAAGGCATTGATTCCCGCTCCTTCGAGCGAGCGCAGGATGGCCGCGTCACCCGTGGCAGCCGGTTTTGCGTCACCGGCAGCCGGCTTTGCGTCTACGCCAGCCGGCTTGGCGTCCGCGGCAACGGCGGGAAGCGACCAGCCCGGGGTCGAGAACGACGGCACCCCGAATTGAAAGTAGCCGTACTGGAAGAAAGCGCCGCGCGGACGACGCAGCGGGGGAGCAGCCTTGATTCCGGTGATCGACTTGTACGCCTCGGAGACAGCCTTGAAGTACTCGATGTCCGCCCGATTCACGGTCGTGTCGGGGCGGCGGCCAGACGCCGGATTGTTGTTCGCGCCCGGCTGCGCGCCGCGCAGCCGGGTACCGCCGCCGCCGAAAAAGCCCTGCTGCGCCGCCGGGAGCATTCCCGACTCGAACATCCTGGCATTGGCTGCGTCGGCGAAGGCCGGAAGACTGAGCGGAGTTGGCGCGGCCAGTTTTCCCGCAGCGTCGGGCGGCGTCACCAGGTTGTCGCTCTGCCCGAAGGTCAGGATCGCCGCGATGTTGCGGTGCGCGAGGACGAAATCCATCAGCGCTCGACTCTCCCGCTCGCTGACCATGTGCGGTCCGGCGTCCGCATCGAAGTAGGGATAGTCGTGCTGGAAGTTGCGGTTCAGGTCGACGCCGCCCGGGCCATCCTCGTTGATGAAGCCGTCGCCGTCCGAATCGATGCCTTCCCAGTACAGCTTGTAGGCGCCGGCTTCACCCTTGGTGACATCGGCCTTCTTGATCGTGCGTGCATCGGCGGGGTCGATCATGTACTCCCCCGCTGGATCCTTGACGCGCATCACCGTGATCACGCCGTCGCCATTCAGGTCCTCTGGTCCGTCCTCGTCGACGCGGCCGTCGTTATCGTCGTCGTACGGCCGGGCGTTGCCCCTGCGCTCCGCCTTGATGGTGGCGAACGAGACCTCGGCGCCATCGGGATTCAGCCGGGGAAACAGGTACACCACATTCGCGTCGAGGACCGACTTGACCGCCGGGCTTGTGGCGGGGGCGAGGAGATATCGAATCGTCTCCAGCGCGTGCGAACTGCCGACGAGTTGATCACCCTCGAGGTTGCCGATCACCAGCACGCCGGGCCGTTCGGTCAGCGGTTTCCCACCCGGATGCCCGATCTCGACGACCCAGATCTCACGACCGCCGAGGGTCGTGCCGAGTGATGTCAGCTTCGCGGACGGAGAGCCGTCGACCAGTCTGCGCAGTTCCCGGGTGAGGGTCCCGTGGTCGAGGTAGGATGCAGACTGGGCCTGCACGGCAGCCGTTAGGGCCACGAACGCGAGGGCGAAAAGCCGAGTCATGACGGATGTAGTGGCGGGTGGGACGACGGCCTGCGGCGGTGTGCCAAAGAGAGAGTACGGGAGAAGGAGCGGTGGAGGCAAGGGGAAGACCGCAGGCAACCGTCCATTCGCCTGGAACGGACCTCCTATGGCGCAAAGCGTTCAGCCTATACCTTCCGTAGCCTTCACCATACCGGAGTAGCCATGCGCCGCGCACTCTTCCTGCTTGCTCTTCCCCTCGGCGCGCAGCAGCCCGCCCCCCGCGCCTTCACGCCTGCCGACTGGTTCAAGGTCACGACGCTCAGCGCGCCGAGCATGTCGCCCGACGGCAAGCTGGTGGCGTTCACCGTGACCACCGTCGTCGAGCGGGAGAACAAGCGCCACAGTGAGGTGTGGGCCGTTCCCACCGCCGGCGGCGAAGCGGTGCGGTACACGTCACCGGGGTACGAGAGCTCGAGCCCGCGGTTCTCGCCGGACGGCAAGTACCTGTTCTTCACATCCAACCGGCCGGGCGGCAAGGGAAACACGTGGGCGCTGCGCCTGGACCAGCCGGGTGGCGAAGCGGCACAACTGGAGAACTATCCCGCCGGCTCGGTGCCCAGTGACAAGAGCTTCGCCGTGTTCACCGACGTGGCCGATACGACCGGCGGCGCCGGGAGCGGCGCGCGCGGACCCGGAGGGCCGGGCGGACGAGGCGCCGGGGCGGCGAGTGCGGCGCCGGCCGGCGCGATGGCGTTCCCTCCGTTCGGTTCCATCACCAAGCCCGTCGATCAGGCGCGTTTTGACGGCCGCCAGATCGTGACCTTCCCGTACAAGGTCAATGGCGTCGGTTACGTGCCGAACCCGCGCGAGGCGCGCGTCATTCGCCAGCAGCAGGTCTTCACGCAGAAGTTCGACGGGTCCAAGCGGGTGCAGGTCACGAGCGCGCGCTACTCGCATCGCGAGGCCACGGTGTCGCCCGATGGCAAGTGGATTGCGTTCACGGCCGACGCCAGGCTGCGGCCCGACTCGGTGGTGCAGCAGGCTGCCGATTCCCTCGCCTTGCTTGCGTACGACGCGGTGCGCGACGAGGCGCCGCGCAATGACCGCGACATCTTCGTGATTCCGGCCACGGGCGGCGAGCCCCGCAAGGTGGCCTCGCTGCAGGGCGACGAGTCGGGGCTCGCCTGGTCCAAAGACGGCAAGAAGCTCCTCTTCATCGGGCGCGCGGAGCGCACCAAGAACGCCCGCCTGATGCTGATTGACGCCAGTGGTGGGGCGCCGCAAAACCTCACCAACGGCTGGCAGTACGAGCCGTCCAGCGCGGAGTTCCTGCCCAACGGCGACATCCTGATGAGCGCTGACGTCGGCGCTCGCACGGCGCTCTTCACCATCGTCACGAAGACGGGCGCGATGCGCGAGACCATCGGCGGCCGCCGCGTCATCCGCGGCTTCGGCCACGACGAAAAGGCGACGCGCGTGGCGTTCGTCGCCACGAGCGTGAACTCGCCGACCGAGCTCTTCATCGCCGACCTCGACGGCCGGAAGGAAGGGAAGAACGACGGCAAGAACGAGCGCAGGCTCACGAGCTTCAACGACAAGCTGAATGCCGAGATTGCCTGGAGCGACGCCGAGAAATTCACCTTTCAGGGAGTCGGCGGGCTCACCATCGAAGGCTGGGTGATGAAGCCCTTCGGCTACCAGGCGGGGAAGAAGTACCCCCTCGTGCTGTACATC